>JAGLDC010000102.1 GCA_023145965.1 bacterium
AAAGGTTATGTCAACTAAACACAATCTAATAGACCCATTTAATGCAACGCTACCGATTATTCTTAATAAGTGGTTTTTATTGGTATGAATCAAAACTAATTTGTCTTAGAAGAGTCGATAGGGCATTTTAAGCAAGATGCAAGTAATATAAATAAAGCGCTGAGATTTATTCTCAGCGCTTTTATTATTATACGGGGTCGACGGGATTTGAACCCGCGCTCTTCGGCTTGACAGGCCGATGTGTTAAACCAAGCTACACCACGACCCCTAATAAACTTATCAATATGGTGGGCGAAACAGGATTTGAACCTGCGACCTCCTGCGTGTAAGGCAGGCGCTCTAGACCAGCTGAGCTATTCGCCCTTTAATCATGCAGGCCCGGCCCAATTATTATTATTTCTCTTTATTGGATCTCTCAGGTTCCGCAGGGGCGAAATTCGGTTTAACCAAAATCCCAGCAGGAAGAAAGATGCAATAACCGAGAACGAGCAATATGGGTGCAATAGTTATATCACCGGTTGAAAGAATAACAAATCCAAGAAGGATTAAGACAAGGGCTATTGCAAGTAATGCAAAATTCCTCGCCGAAAACGGAAGCTTACGTTGCTCACCACTTTTTGTATTTAATCTTTTAACACCCATTTTTCAAGGCTCCATTATAAACTTGCAGTCGATTGAAAGCAAGCATTTTTTTTACTTATTTCACCAGAAGCAACGTTTTGCTCGAAGTGATTCTTCCAGAAGATACTCTCGCAAGATATATGCCGGAAGAAACCTCATTGCCAGCAAAATCGCGCCCATCCCAACGACGCGTATAGAATCCTCCTGATAAATATTCCTCTGAGGAAAGCTTTTTAACAAGGCGGCCAGTCAAGTCGAGTATCTCAACAGTCGTTCTTCCCTCGGTTGGAAGGCTAAATTCTATATTCGCTACAGCATTAAATGGATTTGGATGAACACCCATTTTGATGCAGTCAGGTTTCCAGATAATTGGATTCTCGCTAATACCCGTGGTATCGAAATCGACAATAATTATATCATCAATATACCAACCACGTGCGGTGCCGGCGCCATCGGCACCGATTTCAAATCTGACAATTACGGTATCCATGGCATAATCTGATAAATCAAATATTTCCTGGTGCCAGGTATCACCGTAACCGGTGCCACCAAAACAAGGTTGGCCACCCATGAAAGTATTATGAGTAGAAACTGAGCCGTCGTATCCATTTAAAATTGCAGGAGCAACAGTCCAGGTAGTGTCATAGTAATTTGTTATTTTTACATTTGCACCATCCCAGAAATATCCTGCATATTCTCCCGCTATCTTATACCAGTGGTGAAGTTGCATATGAGGGTTGTTAGCCACGAGGAAAACAACAAAATCGAGAGTCCAGCTAACGTTGTTCATGTAGTTGCCGTGAAGATTAGTGCCCCAGCAGAATGTGTCTGAATGAGCGGAATATGGGGGGGAGGCAAGAGTATCAGGAATGCCCCATTGCCAACCATCTTCTGGGGTAGGAATTCCACCTGCTGAATTAGTATCGAAATTCGTGGACATAAGAATAGGGGGCATCAGAAAATCGACATCGATTGTCTCGTTTCTTGAAATAGTAAACGGCCCAAACTCCTGCTCAGCGAAACTGTCTCTCGTGCATGTGAGGTTCCATGTTCCAGCCTTAACTGAATCGATAAAATAATAACCCGTCGAGTCAGAATAGTCATGCAAACCAAGTTCCGTCACCTCTATTTTTGCTCCAGAATCATTGGTTCTGTAATCGAGATTAACATGGCCTTTAACGACACCGAATGACTCTTGTAGCCCAACATCGTCGATATACCATCCGGCGCCCTCAGTCATACCATCAGCACCAAAGTGGAATCTAAGCCATACTTCGCCGTATGATGTCCATGAGCTTAAGTCGATAGATTGATATTCCCATCCATCCGAAGAGCCGGAGAACGCAGGTAAACCGGCGAGGACACTGCCTGCTCCCAATGCTGGACAAGGGTATCCGTCTTCCGGTTCGATTACGCTCCAAGTTAAACCATCGTTGGTGGAAATTTCGACAACTCCGCCATCATCACCCGAGTCTGTTTCGAACCACTGCCACCAGTCAAAAACTGGTTGCCCAACGCCAGCAATGCTCATTCTTGGAGGAAGGAGTATGCTATTGGAGTAAGAGGAATAAAATGCCTCTTTTTTTGTAGCCCAGCAATAAGGGAAAGAATGCACTGTGGTTGGTCCAACAGAAAGTGGTCTTCCAAGTTCCCAATCATTGACCTCTCCTTCGGTTTCAAAATCCGAAGAAGTGTAGCAATCATTGAAATATGGAGGGCCAACGACCAGATCGGCTCGGAATAGGATGGAGAGAGAGCTGTGCAAAACTGTGCTATCGTCGGAATGCACTCCATAAAGAAGCCCGATAGTGCCTGAGTTATTCTCGATGCCTATATAACCGGTTCTGTATGTAGATACCATATCATCGACATCGCGGTAGTTGATCGTCACCGAACGACGGTCAAAATCCAAAACAACCTGATAAGAGTATATGGTGCCTGAAGCTGAATATTCCTCAACACCATCCCAGGTGACTACAAAGCGACCATCTGTGTGAGTGCCGGAATAAATCCTACCCGAACCGGTTCTCATATCCATATAAGTGCAGGCGATAACGTTTTGTGGTGTGGAAGTGCTGGGAATGGATGATGTTGAAAGCGAAGAGGTTGACCAGCTACCAAGCGCGCACCAACCATTGGTGCAAACAGTTATCTGCGTGAACGTGTTACCGTAAAATTCGAATGGTGTTGGAAGTGTGATAACTGAATGGGCATCATCTCCCGTGGGTCCCGGTGAAGACGAGCCGGAAATATCTATCCAGTTATAGGTTGGACCGCCGAGTTCGTCCGAGTCTATCCATCGGTATCCGAAAGAATCCGGACCGCCTGTAGATGCTAATAAAATGCCGCACGAAAAAACGATGGTCGCAAAACAAATTGCCTTAAGCTTCATATTTTCTTCCCCTTAAAGAATATTATTTTGTATTCAGCTACATCGATTTAAGATATAACGAATCTTGTATATTAACAATAACTTTTTTAAAAACTATTATTTACTTCTAAATCTTATTTAAATCAGTGAGTATTAGTTTGAATTCTATTTTACCTTCATTATCCATAACTGACACATCATATTTTAATGCTTTCGAAATACTTCCCACCACTCTTATATTGAAATTCTCCGTTTTTTTTAAGTAACCATCCTCGATGATTTTTAAGGACCATTTAGGACCATTGTAAGGTTTGTCAGTTGCCTGACCGTTTGCCTTTTCCTTAATCGAATAATCCGTTTTATCTTTTTTTAAGATTTCATTTCTTTGATTCTCCGTCTGTTTTGTAATCGATTCTTCCTTTAATAAACCAGCTTCCTCCACTGTAATAATATAACCAGCAAAAATTAGCGAATCTTCAGGGGATAAGACGAATTCCTCAGGTGGCGGTGGAGGTCTGACTATAGTTTCCCAATCGAAAAGAGATAGCGTGTAAAGGAATTGCGTGTAGTTTGTCGCCTCTACAAGAGTTTGTGGTGGCTCGATAAGATAAAGCGAAATAAGGCTATCTACCATGCAGGGGGTTTCTTCTTTAATTTTGGAAATGCTCGGCATAGCCGAAAAAATGACCGCATCGACCTCGAGTTTTCTCCCGAGAGCGATTGCACCACCGATTCTGTCAGATCTCATCGAAGCGCATAATCTTATTTTCTGGACATCGATGAAGTTGGTATCGACAAGCTTGCTGATACTGTCTTCATCTATGATGATAACGCCGTGGGATGCCAGTGAATCGCGAATTTCTAAAAGCCCGATATCTGTATCCTTCATTCTGTCTAGAATTGCGACGGAGTATATTCTGAAATTGTCTTTACAACCTGTCAGTAGAAGGATAGAGAAAATAACTAGCGATGCGGCCATTTTCTTCATTTAACTACCTTATTCTATTAAAGTCATCTTTCTAGTTTGAGTTTCGTTTTCGCTACTAAGTTTATACAAGTAAACACCACTTGAGGCCTTATCGCCCGAGTCGGTTCTTCCATCCCATACTATTGAATGGCTCCCGGCCTTTATATTACCCGAAATAAGTCTCTTGATAAGTTTGCCATCGATACTGTATATATCCAATTCGACACTGGAATCTTTGGGTAAATCGAAGCCTATAGTAGTAGAGGCATTGAATGGATTGGGTTTAGCTGTATTGAGATCGAGATTCTTTGGTATAGGAACTATTATAATGGAATAGACCCCTTTCGAAAGATATAACTCTTCGCCGTTGTCGAGCCTTTTTGAAAAATTACTACTTTCAATGAGGATAGAGTTCTCTCCGCTTGTGCGGATTAAGCCTGATTCCGTGAGCTCGATTTCCCAGCGACCATTTTCGACTATCACTCTCAAACATTCTTGCCCATTATGGCGCAAGAATGCCTTTGGGGATTCACTGAATGGAGCAGATGGCGGAATGTAACCAATTTTCTCTGTCCCTATGCCAATTCTAAGTTCGTTTCCGAATGCCGATATGATTTGCTCATCGGTAGCGGGCGGTGTGATTCTTCCGCGCGCTCCATTGTTCAGTGTCATATTACATTCAGCACTCACGAGAATCCAATATCCCGCCCCGGGCGTGAAACCGTCAGCAGGAACATAAACTGACCCATCATATCCGTAGAAATTACCTGAAAGATATGCATTGGGGATAAATGTAGCTGAGGAGAATGGAACAATGGTGTCCGCCATTACGCTGCCGACCATATTCCAACCTGGATCAAGTAGATGTGTCCATGAGTTTATCGGAGGGCCGGTATGTGTAAATCCAATCAAGGATGTATAAAGCACCCAATAGCCGATACCTGGTATTACAGAATCGGCAATCGCATAGGCAGCTATATCGGTATCGTAAAAATATACATCTGAAGAATGCCCCGGAAATACCGCTGAGACGGTGTTATTATCCAATTCGACAGGCAAGGAAACAAGGTTCCAACCTGGCCTCATGTTATAAACAATATCTACGTTCTCAGGCCCGAAAATCTCGAAATAATCGTCGAGAAGTCGCTGGATAAAATCATATTTGCTATTGGGCGCCGTAGTATCATAAATCGCTGAAAGCGGGATTGACGAGAAGATTGTTTTAGATGAACTCGTGGTTTTTCCAGTGATTGACGGCCCTGTGAATGGGCCAAAGCTCAGATCGGCTAATGGACTTGGGCCGAATAAGCCGTCGGGAGCAAGGTCGAAAGTCCCAAAAGGCGATGTAATAAGCATACCCATACCATCAAAGGGTCCTCCAGCATTGCCAAGAACTATGCCCACATCCTCTTGAGTTATAGTGCAAACATCTTGTTGAACTGAATCTAGACCGAAGGTTCGAGCCGGGAAAGAACCTGCGGAAATACCGGATTCATATCTGTCCCATAAATAATCCTGAGAAAAGAGGGCGAAATTACCACCGGCAGATAAGTAGGTCTCAATATTATCCTCGTCGGAGTCCATAAGAGTAGTGCTGTCTGAATATAAAATACCAGTGAACCAAATCACGACATCGTAATCAAACATATCTGCGGCATCAGGGCCTTCGACTCTTGAACCATTTAAATCGATAGCATCAAATTCTATGTCGAGGCTGTCGAATGCGTCGATATAAGCCCAGCTTTCATCGATGCCACCGCCCCAACTGCTTCCATCATCATCAACAAGGAGGACTTTGGCCGAATCGGTATTGGATTTTGGATAAGCGAGAGCATAATCCGAGCGATCAGATATACCATGTGATTGGTGCGTTTTAATATAATAAGCGTTCCAGATATCATTTGTGGCCGAAGTATGAGTCCAGTCGATACTATCTCCTAGCACAGTGGCTATCAACGCAAAACTGCTTGTGTCCATAAGATCGGTAGTGTGATATATGTCGTAAAACTCCACCGCGATACCCTCCATCGGGCGCATTCTCGGTGAGGTCGCGGCAGGAATCCTGGAGCAATCCTTCGAGACAAACTTGATTTCAGGGGGTTCTGGTGTGCGTCCGTCGGGTGATGGTCTGCTGGTATAATCGAAATACTTAGCATAAACTTCAAGAAGGAAGTCTGCGAGGTCGGCATCCCAGTTCGAGATGTCAGCGCTGTATATCTTGCTGCGTGTAGGTGATTCAAGAGGCGTGGTTTCATCGAAAATTAAACTAGGATGCGAAGTTAAGTGTTTAACTCCGATATGAATCTGATCTCCCGGTAAGAGTTGAAGAGGAATACCGAGGCTTTCGAGGTTAACATATGTCCATTGAAGCCCGGCTGTTGGACTATATGGAACTGGAGTTATTACCCTTGGAGTAATAAGATCGTTTGTGAAATCTGGGAAACCAGCTCCATCGTCACCCCAGATATGGAATTCAATATTGTCGTAAACTCCAGTCGAATCATAGAAACATAGCCTCGCAGTCGTGAGTGTGCAAGGCGCCCATAGGTCGAAACGGGTGCATTCGACAGAGTTAACAGATAGATTGGGTCTAAAATAAAACAGGGAGTCGGGGTATTCCCAGTATGTGTGCCATTCGGCTGTTCCCGGGCTTCCCATAGGTGCCCACCAGTGAAGTGGAACTTCTCCATTGTGGAAACTCTCCGCAGTTAAAAGTCTCGGTGGATTGACCGGTAGATTATATGGTATAAGGTTAAAATCCTTCCTATCGTTAGTATTCAGCGAGACTAATGCCGATTGGGATTCATACCAATTGCGATTTGCCGAGACAATATATGTTCCGGGTTCAAGATCGTCGATTTGATAATATCCAGTTGCGTCTGTTGTGTCGGCTAAATCTAATCCCTCGATTTTAACTATACTGCCCGATATATCTGATGGGGGAGGACTTCCGCCAGTTCCACCGGATAGATTTATATAACCACTTAATGAGTATCTCTCCGTTGAATCGACATATTCGATCTGCGCACCTATAACAAAACGGGCGCTATCCGGAATAAACCAACCGAAGCCGAGATTCATCCAGTCATGGTTGTCAGAAGGTATCTGTTGGCTAAGAACGAATGATGTTGAATCATATATCTCGAAACTTACAACGAAATCGCTATTGACATATATGTCATAAGCATCGACATCGATCACGACCAGAGTGGTTCCAACTGCTGTGTGGGGGATAGAGGGAAGAAGTTCACCCTCGATCCTATCGCCTGTCCAGTGGTGTATTCCGGGGATAAACTGACCAGCGCCTATGTTTAATGCATAATAAAGAAGTGATTTTATCTTAGCTGGTCTATCTAGCTCCAGTCTTTCGGCAAATTTTGCGCCGGGTGAAATCGGCCAATATGTGAGTGGTGAAAGAGTATCATCGAGATCGGCATTAATTATAATATTTGAATCTGTAGTATCGCCGCCGCCAGAGTTTGGGGTGGCACTCACCTGATTAGTTGGACCGGATTCACCGCTGGCATACTGTGCTGTTACTGTATAATAATAGGTGTTATCATCAGTAACAGTCAAATCGTCATAGGTTTGTGCCCCAGGTGTAGCGATTGGCCAAGTCCATGGGCCACCGGGAACACTGCTTCTATAGACATTGTAATTCATAGGGGCTTCAGTTGGGCGCAAGCGAGGCGCTTCAGCTACAATCGAAGTGCTTAGTTCTATTGGTTCACGAGTTTCAGTTATGGATGAAAGAGGAGTCGATTTACTGAAAACAAGCGGTTCACCATCAGAATTAACTGGTGTGAGTTCGATATAACGAGCACCAGTTTTAATAACAGCTCGAAGCATAAAGACACCTGTTCCGTCTGCTAAACCCCAGAATCCAGTGGATGCTAAACCCCAACATCTACTAGTTTCACCTGGAGTTCCTGTATCGATAAGCAGAGAAGGTTCAACCGCAGTATGTTCAATTCCAACGAAGAAATCGCCGGCTGGAAGACCAATGTTTTCTGTAGCGACGCTGAGTTCCGTCCAGGATGGAGCCGCTTCAGGAGTGACAACACGAGAAGTCCCAATTTCTGCCGATGTATCTGGAACATCGCCTCCGCTTTCAGGATAGATATGCACACCCATATTAGGATAAGTCGTCGAAGAATAGGCCATGAATTTAATACTAACAAGACTGCATGCTGCGGGATAAGTGAATTTCAAGCCTTCGATATCTCCTGCAGTGAGTCCAACATAGGTTTCCCCAGAACCATCATCATAGGATATTTCCTCCTCACCACCACCACCGATAGGTGCATCCCATTCAAGAGGAACATGCCCGGAAAGATCGCTAGTTGCACGAAGATTCCGAGGTGGATTAAGTGCAGCAGTTATTGTGTCGAAGGCCGCAGAATATTCAAAGTTCCAATCTTCGCCGCTTGTAGAAAGCATCCCAACGACCAGATATATCTCGCCGAATTCGGAATATACAGATTCAGGAACCGTGTAATAACCATATCCGTAAGTATCTAATGAAAGGTCTAGGACCGAATATGTAGTCGAAAGAGGAAAAACCAGTTGGGCGGACCATATACCACCGTTTTCGCCATCGAAGCTAATGGAAAACGGACCGCTAGCGCCGGAAGGAACGGTGAGTTTGAAATAGTTCGAGGCGAGGTTATCTGGTGGATGCGAGCTTGAGCCGCCGATAACAGGATAATCGGAGGTATAAATCACATCTTCGATGTGGATTTCAGGGAAATCGTCGCCTTCTGGATAATCGCCGGCAATATATCTAGAACCGGTGAAAAGATTCCACACAAAGAACTCGCTAATACAATCATTGCGTGAACTGCCTTCATCCGAAGCTACGCCTTGAATGGCCGCTAGCACGCCTACCCATTTACACTGTTCCCATATATCGAGTATAGTGTTAGACCCGAATTCCGCAGTGAGATATGTCGCAAAGTGATAGCTACCATACTCGTGTGCTCCATTATAGGTTTGTATAGTTACATCCGGATTGTCAAAGAACTCGCTGAGAAAGGCATGCTCCTCATCATAGCCCGGATACATATTGTCCTCGATCCAAACCGAGGATATCTCCATCCACCAAGGGCTTTCGCTGGCATCGTAACCCATCTGAAAAGAATGGAAAAGTTCGTGCACTGCAGTCTGTTGCATAAGCTGAACGGGATTATAGCTGTAAGAACTGTAGCTGTTGCGCATATTTATGAAGCTGGTTGCGTCATTTTGAGGTGTGCTGGGAACATTGGTTTCAGGTTCGCAATAGCCTAGAATCCCTGAAGATAAGTTCCTAATGTAAATGTCATATTTACTGTTTCCTCCAGCAGAACCATCGGAAGGTGGTGTGTCAAAGCCGCGCGTAGTAGCAAGATGCGCCCAAGCGTTCTCGAAGGCTGTGCCCATTTGGGTGACGAAAGAGGAGGTCGTGGCATCAGAACCGGAAGTCGTATAATGAAAATAGAAATGAGTTGTGCTATAAGTTTGTGAAAGGCCCCACGGTCTAGACATCGCCGGACGGAAGCGCGATCTCTCTGATTCTGCAAGGGATTGTATCATGTTATATGCCTCGACCAACGGAATAGTTCCCGACCTTCCGCCGTAGGTTCCAGCATATGATGGATCGAGAGATTCAGGCGATTTGACTGAAGAGATCAGATTCTCGATGTATTCATAAGTTGAAATAAGACCGTTTTGATAATCATCTTTGATAGCCTGATAGGCCGTTTTTTCATAATTACCCGCAAAAGCGGTAATTACTATCATAGTAAAGAATAAAAGTGCAAATACGACTTTTCTCATTTTACCTCCATAAAGGTTAAATTAATATTTTATAATAACTTTTCAAAAGGATCGAATAACTTTTTATACTCGTTCATGGCAAACCGGTCGGTCATTCCGGCAATATAGTCGGCAACGACAATCCGAGTATCTTCGTTATCCAGTTTCTCCCTGCTTCCCTCTGGAAGTTGATTGGGTTCTTCAATATACACTTTAAATAGCGCCTCTATAACCATGCGTGCTTTCATGCTCATGCGAAGAACCTTATAATGGCGATATAGTTTATTCAATAAATACGTGTTAAGAAGTTCGTTTTGTAGAATAATCTCCTCACTGTGGACGGCTAATTTCTCTTCGAGTTCACGGACATCCTTCGGAGAACCGGGGGCGAATTCCGAAATTCGCTTATCCGTCTCGATGACAGCATCTGTCACTTCCAAATCAATAAGCTTTCTGATTACTTGTTTCCTGAGCATTTCAGGATGAATCGATTTATATTGAGCGCGGATTTCATCGCTAAGCTTTTTCCAAAGTGGTAATTCCTCTTCGAGTTGTGAGGGAAGAAGCAAACCGGAATATATTCCGTCATCGAGGTCGTGACACATGAAGGCTATTTCGTCAGATATGCAGACTATCTGAGCCTCTAGGGTAGGCCATTGCTGAGGAAATTCTGTGTTATCCTCAGCAAAGTCATATCGTGTTACATGTTTCTGAATGCCCTCTCGTGTTTCATAGGTTAAATTCAAGCCGTCAAAATCGGGGTATCTTTGTTCTAATTTATCTACTACTCTGAGGCTTTGTTTGTTGTGTTCGAAGCCACCCACATCTGATAAAAGCTCATCTAGAACCTCCTCGCCAGTGTGTCCGAAAGGTGTGTGTCCGAGATCGTGAGCGAGTGAGATGGATTCACAAAGGTCGGCATTTGCACCCAGAGCTGAAGCAATAGCGCGAGCTATAGTATCAGTTTCAATAGTGTGTGTTAAGCGTGTTCTATAGAGGTCACCTTCATGGTTTAAAAAAACCTGCGTTTTATATGTTAACCTTCGAAAAGAACTGGAGTGTATAATACGTTCGCGATCCCTCTCATAAGGAGGGCGAAATAGATGTTCCGCTTCAGGATGTATTCTACCCTTTGAGTCGGAGTTCTTTGCGGCAAATGCCCCTAAGTCTTTTTTTTCTCTTTTTAAATGCTCACTTAAACTTATCAAAACTACCTCTCATAAATTATTCCAAGTTGAGTGCTTCCACCAAGCTCTGGGTGCCCGATATAGGCCCAATTAAATTCAATATCTCTAACTTTAATACCTAAACCTAGATGAAAATTGGTTGGTTTAAAAGCAACACCGCACCTTAACTTGAGTGTTTTGAAAATGAAAACCTCTTGGCCAAATCGAAGACTCACCGAATTTTGGGATTGTGAATATATGTCGAAAGCTAACCTCGCCCAATCCGTAGGTTTAAAGACCACACCCATAGTGCCGCGGACAGGTATCTCGTTGCCATCCAATTTGGAGAAAGTGATATTATCGCCCCAAAGACTTATATCGACCGCTTGATTTGCAGGTATCTTGATACCGGCTCCAATTATCGGTGTTAATGCGCTCCAGTCGCCGCTTTTAACTGATAGTATCGATAATTTTATTCCAGTATTACATTTATAAACAGGGCGCGCAAAAGCCACTCCAAGATTGCTTTCTGAATAAAGGTTCGAGGAACCGAAGTATTGCCCTCCCAAGGCAATGTTCCCCCAACGGAAATCTTTTCCGAGAGCTGCATTGATAGATGAAAGTTCATCTAAGCCCCATTCCCTGTTGGCGTAAACTGATGATGACCACCCTTCGGTGAAAATGTTTGCTGGATTCCCCCAAAAGGCAGTAACTCCCTGGCAGCTGACCGAGCTTGCAATTCCGCAACTTGCAGGCCAATCGATATGGCCATCATTAGCGCAAAAAGCAGCTCTAAATGGGATTATGGCAAGCAATAGGGATAAAAACATCCCTATACCAGTCTTCCGAACGAGGCGTAATATCAAGGCAAATCGATTCATACCTATCAATATAAACCGAATGTAAGAGCATTCAAGAGCTTTTTATTATATATTAAATAGATCATAGAACCAGTTTCCTGAATTATTTGAGAATGGCCATGTTGTGAGCTTTTTGGCCGGTTGTTCTTTTTGATGTTGGAATTTTAGTCTAATTCTATCTCTATAAAATGAGCTTAGAGTGAACAGCACAATCTAGATTTAAAAAGAATATAATTCTTAATGTCAAGATAAAGAAATATGTAAAGCGAATAATAACAGGAGGATAAACGATGTATATAAAATCTATAAAAAGTAATATAATATCATATACATGAGAAGCAGTAAAATTATTAACGCGAAAATAAGTTGAATAATCCCTTATTTGTTATATAATCCTCGGAAATGAAAAACAAGTTCGACATAGAAAATTATGATTATTACCTCCCAAAAGAGCTTATAGCGCAGGAAGCTGCTGAACCGAGAGACTCAGCACGATTACTTCATTTAATGAAAACAGGTGAGTTTGAAGATAAAATATTTAGAGATATTACGGGGTTACTTCGATCCGATGACTTACTTGTAGTGAATAATACAAAGGTATTCCCGGCTAGGTTGCTTGGAAATAAAGTTACTGGGGGACGAGCAGAAATATTTTTATTGGATTGTCTGGGTAATAATAGATGGACAGCATTGGTCAAACCAGCTAGAAGGCTTAAGATCGGCACAGTGGTTAAAATCTCCGAAGAACTTACCGCCGAAATTATCGAGGTCAATTCGGATGCGTCGCGAGTAGTAAAACTTCACTACGATGGAGATATTTGGAAGGCCTTAGAAAGATTCGGTCACACTCCATTACCACTTTATATCGAGCGATCCGACCGTATCGATGACGCTGAGAGATATCAAACTGTGTATGCTAATGAAATCGGTGCGGTCGCTGCACCGACCGCCGGCCTTCATTTTAATAACGACATAATAGAAAATATTATAAGCCGTGGTGTCGAGCTTGCAAAAGTGACTTTGCATGTTGGGTGGGGCACTTTCAGCTCGATAGAAGCTAAAGATATCCGTGCTCACACGATGCATTCAGAATTCTATGAAATCTCTTCAAATACCGCAGATATGCTGAATACAGCAAGAACCGAAGGGCGTAGAATTGTTGCTGTGGGCACAACGACAGTTCGTGCGCTTGAGTCGGCGGCCGTTTACGGTTTTCCTTTAAAACCTATTTCGGAGAAAACCCAGTTGTTTATATTTCCGGGATTCAAGTTTAAGGTTGTTTCTGCTATAGTAACCAATTTTCATATCCCTAAAAGCTCGCTTTTAGTTATGATAAGCGCCTTCACTGGTAGAGATGTAATAATGGATGCCTATAAACATGCAATAGCCCAAAAATACCGCTTTTACAGTTATGGCGATGCTATGTTCATCGAATAATTAAAAAAGGCCGGTTTTACCGGCCTTTTTTAAAAACATCAGAGTTTTCCAGCTAAGGTAGATCGCTGCTTGCCCAAAGTGCAAGTTTGATTTGTTGTTCACCATTTACGCTATAGGTTTGTGGAACGACAAAAGCCAGATATAAATTCTCAGAGTTGACTCCATCGACGCAATAAGATAAGTTTTCACCGCCACCACCGAAGGTTGTGCCATCGGCCCAAATAACACTCGTCGAAAGAGCGTCGTTTGTTCCAAAGGATGTGAATGCCGGTGGTGTTGCCGAATCTGTAAAATTGGCGAAAATAACAGTCGTATCGAAAGAGGTGTGATCACTAAGTAGCCAATAGTTTGGAAGCGAATCGGCTTCGAGACCGAGTTTCAATGGGCAGTTGCCGGTGTTGGTAATGGTAATTACATCTCCGGAGGACATCTCGACAGTATCTAGCGAACCGAGGTCGTCGGGGACGTCCCACGTTCCACCGGTAACCTGAAGCCCAATCTCTGAAGGCACTACAGCATATTGCCAATCGGTCGAAACAGATCCGGCACCATCGTCAAAGTCCCATTTATATTTCAAAGAATCGATGTGTTCGCATCTGAGGGTTTTGCTATATTCGAACAAAGAGCCATCTGAATAGCTGTGGTCGTCTGATCCGATTGTATAAGCCGTGCGTGCACCATCATCGATAGTGAGTTGGCGGGAAGTAGGCAGATTACCATCCGCATCGGTGTATGTGCAGGAAAGGTCTATCCAGGTGGTATCTCTTAAATAATCGACAAGGTGGCTGGGAGTAAGAGTTGGGGGAGAGTTCGAGCCGATATTATAAGAATGGGTTTGGCAAATTACACCACTACTTTTCGTTATATCAGTAATAACATAACCGAAATTTTCTTCGGAATAAGGTGGTACGATACTGATTATCCAGAGTCCTATAGTAGCACAACCTGTTCCTATAGCATGAGATTCGTTAGGCCAGGTTCCCCACCCATTTGAAGTGAGTGCACTTATGGGTAATCTGACAGAAAAATCCGCATCGCCATCTGGATTGGAAGGCGAGAATGTAACACTGCTAATACGCTCGAAATTATTAAGATAATCATCGTCGCCATCTTCCGCCCAGAATTTGTAAAGCCCATCAGTGATATCAATTATGCCCAATAAATCCAGGTTTGCTATTACGATACCAAAAAACACACTATCTCTAATTGGGGATTCGTTGTTCAGGAGAGGAATAATCATTGCATGATAATATGTAGTTCCAAAAAAGCCTCCTTCACGGTGACTGTCTGCCCATCCACTACCGATGTTCACTCGGAAGAAAAATTCATCATTATCATAACTTGCGCGAAAATTTTGAATATCGAGTGAAGAATATGAATAGCCATCTACATCGAGTTGGTCTCCAGAAGCATCGCCGATCTGAGCTGCCTTGTTATCATCTAAAGGGAATGATGTTGGAATATTGTCTGGGCATTCGGTTGTAAGTGTGGATTCGGTTTCGCACTTAAAGTAATATTCTACTGCGCCGCTGGCGGCATTGGTTCTGCTCGATTCCCATGTATCGATATAATGTGTGCTTCCGATATTGGTCATGGAGATAGGAGCGAGCCAGCTTGTTCCTGCGTTGGTCGAGATGTGTGTTTCAGCCGAAGTTACTGGGAAGATAGTAGTCGATTCACCGTTAAGTGTATCGATAAAATCGACATTGAAATGAGTCAATCCGCTGGCAACTGCAGCGGAATTACATGGATATTGGAATTCACGAGGAAAAGCTAGGCTGATACCAATTTCTAGTTGGGCGAAAACGCTCAACGCAAGGCCGAGCAACACAATTAATATGGACATTTTTTTCATTATACCCCCAGTTAAAAACAACGATAATATCTATTAAAATATAGAAAATAAAAAGTAAAAGGTCAAGTTAATTGGCAATGTGTTTTTATTTATTTCAATAATAAAGCCCTGTATATATATGGACTAATGATAAAGCAAATTAACCCTAATCCTACTCCATAGGCGACATCGACGGCGTAATGAAATCGCCCATAAACTGTTGCCATATAAAGAAGACCAACAAATAACCCTATAAGTGGGGCGAGTTTAGGAAAATCTTCAACCGCAGAAGCTAAAACAACAGTAGCTATGCCGCAATGGCTGGATGGAAAGGCCGCACCTGCTATATCGGCAGCTCGAAAAAGCCATTCAAAAAATGGCGCGAAAATGAACCCAGGTCTTTCCATAGAAATAGCCTCGATAATTTGAATTCGCGGTCCCTGAACAGGCAAAATTATAAACAAAGAGAAGAATATCGAGTAGAGAAAGATCAATTGAAAAAAACGAAATTCGGATTTTTCTTGGTTATTTTTGAACCACCAGATCAAAGGCACCAATGGAATTAAGATGAAATAAGAGAAATATCCAATGTGCATTAACTCCGAAAAGAAGGCACCGGAACAATTTTTTGCAAAATCGATAAAGGGTTGGCATTTAAAGAGAATCTGGTCCCAATGGGCGAACCAGAGGTCAAGTGGCTTAGCAATAATAACTTGATCTAATTCATGGGTTTCTCGATACATCGTTCCAAAGAGAAAAAGTGGATAGAAAATCCTCAAGAATAAGAAAAATTTTCCATTTTTGGAGTCGAGGTATTTTAAAATAATAGGAAGAATGAGGATAACTAACAAATGATGAAGACCGAATAACCACCATTTGTCCAACCTACCTATAGCACCTGCAATTAAAATAAAAAAACCTATAACAACATAGTAAGTGTATATTAGCTTATCGGCTGGCCTAAAATGCGATAGAATCGGAAATTCGAGTTTGTTATCCATAAATGCAATATACTATATTAAAACCTACAAGCTACAAGAATTCATATTCAAAAAAGCATTGCGATTTAACTGGAATAAGTTATCTTCTGAATCTATATTTGAGAGCAAAATAATATGAATTCGAGAAACGCTAAATACTATATTTTATCGGCAGTTCTTTTTGTTGTAGCCATATTGTTTGGTGTTACGGCTGACTGGGAACCGCTTTTCGATAATATTATCCCATTTATTTTCTTCGCTATTCTTTTTTCTTTCGGTTCTTTCCTGAGAATAGATATCGGAGGGAATAATATAATGGCATTAAACGACGCAATAGGTTTCGCCGCGTTGTTATCATTCGGCCCCGCCTTCGCTTCGGCTGTCTTTCTGGTGGGAATGGTTGTTCACATCATTTATTCTGGCGATGCAATTTTTAGGCGAATGGTTTTTCTCACAATCGGAATTATTGATTTTTTTGTAGCGTCACTTTTATACTATGATCTTCTCGGTGGTCTCCCAGGATTGGCCAATGGTAATATCGATATACTTTTTGCGTTTCTAGCTGGATTCACAATGTGGATGGTCGATAGGGTTTGCGCTTATGCTGTTCTTTCGGCTGCAGGTATTAAAAAGATTCGTGGACTTTTCAAACAACTGAAACCTTATTTTCTCAGCCTT
>JAGLDC010000103.1 GCA_023145965.1 bacterium
AAGACGATTATCACCCATATTATTGGTTCGGGTTCGTATCGATCTTTTTTGTAAACAAACCATAGCCACAGGAGACCTGGCACAAAAGCTATAATCCAAGTTAGAGAGTTCAAAGTATCCCCTTAGAGGACGCCCTTTGCTGCGACATCACCGGCAACCAGCGCACTAGCAAGGAACGTTTCCCCAGCGCCCTGCTTTCCTTTGAAGTTCCTATTTCCCGTAGAAACCTGAACTTCACCGGTTCCAGTCATTCCAATCTGTCCGCTAGCGCACCCCGCACATGCGGCGTGGCTGATAATAGCTCCCGCAATAGTAAGAGTTTCATATATTCCAGAATCGACAGCAAGTTTGAGTGTTCTTCTCGTGGCAGGGACAACGCGTAAAATGATATCTTCGGAGATGCCGTTTTTTATCTTCTTATCGAGCATCATTAAATCGCTGATCCTACCTCCGGTGCAACTTCCGACGAACACGCTTTCCACTTTACGATCTTTAAGTTCTCGGCGCGGGACTACGTTATGCGGCGCAAATGGTGCTGAAACAAGCTGCTCGAGATTATGTATATCGATAGTATATTCGGCTAAATACTCAGCATCGGGATCGGCGGAAATAAGAGTATAATCGTTTTGTGACCATCTTTTTAGTTCATTTATTAGGCTATTATTCGGTGGTATTATGATACTAATAAGACCCATCTCTGTACCCATGCTTGCTATCGTGATTCTCTCATCGAGACCGGCCCGGTCGATGAAATCGCCGTAAAGCTCGATAACATTTCCAAGAAGACCGCTTGCGCCGTACTCTAATAGGAGACGCAAGACAACATCCTTAGCTGTAACATCTTTATCTTTGGGTATTCCATTCAGATTGACCCTAACTGTCGGTGGGACTTCAAACCAAGTTTTACCGGTTTTCATGGCGAATGCAATATCGCGATCACCCATTCCTTGGCCGAATGCACCTATCGCACCGAGGATATTATAATGCGAATCGGTTCCGACAGCGGTCATTCCCGGTCGGACAACACCATTCTCTATTAGAACATGCGTGCCGATGCCTTGACCTACGTCGTATATCTTTGCACCTTGCTCATGCGCGAATCGTCTTATTATATGCTGATTCTCGGCATAGGGTATAGTGTTTGCGGGGGAAACACAGTCAATAGTAAAAAAGGTTTTCTGTGTATCTGCAAGCATAATTTCGTTTCCATATTCGCGTTTTAGATGTCCGATTACATTTGCGCCGCCAAAATCGCGTGCGCTACGGACATCTAAATCGAGCCATATAGTCTCCCCCGTTTTGACTGTGTCATTCGTATGTTTTGAGAGGATTTTTTCAATAATCGTTTTACCCATCTATTGCTCCTTATTAATGCCCTAAACTTTATATTTGTAAAATATAGCTATTATCGATATTTGCAAGGATAATGAGGGGAAAAGGATTTGTAGTAGCTTTTGAATTTGTTTGTTCAAGTCGGTAGTGTTTCAGCTTTAGTCAAGTTGGTTTTTTTTAAAGCTTGGATGCGCATTGCTGTTTGCCTATTTACTGTATTTTTTCCCCCATCCCGCGCTGTCACGATTTTTGCTATTTCGATAAATCGCGCAAACAGTTTTTTGTGTGTGTGCGCAAAAATCCCTTACACCCCTTCGTTGTCAAGAAATTTGCATTAAAGCAAATTTCTTGACAACTTCCCTTTTTCCCGTGCCAGCGCTCCCCTTCCTCCACCCTTTTTTTAATTTAAAAGGAAATTTTAATATTAAGCAAGCTCTTTTTCAATACCCTTGACTTTAGTTCTTTATCCGATTATCCTATAATCAACTGAGCGGGGAGCCTCGGCTGAGAACCTATAAAGGACCCGTCGAACCTGATCCGTTTAATGATGGCGAAGGGAGCTCAGGCCAAACTTCCCATACTGGGAATTTTTTTTAAGGAGATATGATGACTAGTTTATTAGAAGAGGCAAAGCAGGAACTTGTTTCGACGGAGATCATAGTTGCAGCGGGCGACGAGGGCATAGAGCCGGACGATCTTCGTGATTTAGTTTCCAGAGGAAGGGTTATCATTTTAAGAAACCGTGTTCGTCCGGTTAAGATAAATCCTTTAGCCATTGGGGAGAGCTTAAGGACTAAGGTTAATGCTAACATTGGCACCAGTGTTGATTCCGCCGATATTAAAGTCGAGTTGGAAAAACTCAATGCAGCTATCGAAGCCGGCGCTGACACTGTCATGGATCTTTCTACCGGAGGCGATCTCGCTGCCATAAGAAAAGAAATTATTGCCAACTCGACCATTCCTGTTGGGACTGTTCCAATTTATGAGGCTGCTGTCCGCAGGCGCGAAGCCGGCAAACCAGTAGTCGATATGGACCCGGATGAGCTTTTCGAGGTTATAGAACAAAATGGTGAACAGGGCGTTGATTTTATAACTGTTCATTGTGGTGTCACTCGCAAGGTTGTCGAGGATCTTCTCACCGGAGACAGAACGATGGACATTGTTTCTCGCGGAGGTTCATTCCATGCTGAATGGATACACAAAAACAATAAGGAGAATCCTCTTTACGAGCAATTCGATCGACTTTGTGCGATTGCGAAAAAATATGAGATGGTGCTTTCGCTTGGCGACGGTCTTCGCCCTGGGGCTATTGTCGATGCAACAGACCGATCCCAGATAGGGGAATTGCTTGTTCTTGGGGAGTTAGTAAAAAAGGCGCGGAAGAATGGTGTTCAGGCGATGGTCGAAGGTCCGGGACATGTTCCTATCGACGATGTAATAATGAACATAAATATCCAAAAGGAACTCTGTGAGGGAGCACCGTTTTATGTTCTCGGGCCGATAGTTACCGATATTGCACCTGGTTACGACCATCTCACTAGCGCAATAGGTGGCGCCATTGCAGCCATGAGCGGAGCTGATTATTTATGTTATGTTACGCGTACCGAGCACCTTTCGCTTCCCGATACAGCTGCGGTTCGAGAGGGAGTTATTTACTGCCGTATAGCTGCGCATGTTGGTGACATAGCTAAAGGTATCCCCGGTGCGTGGGAAATGGACCTCAACATGAGCAAAGCCCGCCATGAGCTCGATTGGGATAAAATGATGGAATTAGCTATCGATCCCAAGGTGGCACGCGAGATTCGTGGGGCTTCAAAGCCCGCCGATGAGGATACATGCACAATGTGTGGTGATTTTTGCGCAGTTAAAAGGGTGAAAGAGATTAAAAAGGAAAAAAAAGAGGCTATTTCTTAAAATCTCAATAACCGAATTGGGTTTAAAAGGTGGGTTAATACCCACCTTTTTTATTTATACACCTTACAAAATACAAAGGCAAAATAAAGAGTCGATATACAACAAACTAAAAGCTAACAAAATATTTTTTATCTAATTATCGATAGATCGGCATATTTAAGTAGGAGTTTTTTGGTGCCGTATTTTGGGAAAGCGACAGTCAGAACTGCATTTTCACCCCAGCCTTTAATCGCCATAACCTGACCCCTACCGAAGAATGGATGCTCGACTACAGTCCCGGGATTTATCGCACCGCTCTTAGCTTTCTCTGTTTTTTTCAAGGATCGTGTTCTTATGAAACCACCTGATTGAGATGGCTCGTTATCGCTCGAAAGAAGCTCATCTGGTATCTCATCCACGAAACGACTCTGAACACCAATTTGCTCTTCTCCAAAACGATGGCGAGAAGAGGCCCATAGAAAAGACACTTTCTCGCGCGCCCGTGTAACAGCAACATAGAAAAGTCTTCGTTCCTCCTCGATTTCGGAATTAGATTCCATCGACCTTCCTATTGGGAAAAGTCCTTCTTCCAACCCGCAAATATATACTGAATCAAATTCGAGCCCTTTGGCCGAGTGGACTGTCATCAAGCTAACAGTCTCCTCATCCGGCTGATATTCATCAACACCAGATAGAAGCGAAGCCTCTATAATATATGCCGATAGAGAGGGATCTTCAGGATGTGTATTAGCAAATTCGATTCCTGAGTTGACAAGCTCGGAGAGATTTTCCAGACGCGCTCGAGCTTCGAGACTACCGTCTTTTTCGAGCATACCCAAATATCCACTTTCGCGCATTGTCTGTGCTATTACCTCGCCGGCATCGGAGTCTTTCGATGCAGTTCTTAGTTTCTCGACTATCTCGAGAAACTCGGCAAAACCCTTACGAGACATCGGAGTGAAATCGCTAAGGTTGCCTTTTAAGAGAATATCGTATAGGTTTTCGCCATTAGCTTTGCCCACATTCTTTAGTCTAGACATAGATTTCAGACCAACACCCCTACGTGGCATATTTACCACCCGAGAAAATGAAATGTCATCATCCGGGTTTACTATCATTCTGAGGTATCCCATAATATCCTTGATTTCTGCGCGCTCGAAGAAGCGTATGCCACCTATAATTACATGCGGTATCTGAAGCTTTGTAAGCGCTTCCTCTAGCAACCTCGAATGTGCGTTGATTCTGTAAAGAATGGCTATTCCATCCCCTGAAGCACCAGAATCGAGTTCCTTCTTTATTGAACGGGCTACAAGTTTTGCCTCGGCGTATTCGTCCGGTAGTTTGAAAAGCTTGAGTTTATCACCTTTATCTCCGTCGGTCCAAAGGGTTTTCTCGTGCCTTTCAGAGTTATTGGCCACAACAGCGCTAGCCGCAGAGAGAATAGTTCCACTACTTCTGTAGTTTTGTTCCAAACGAATAGTCTTTGCGCCCGGAAAATCTTCAGGAAATTCGAGAATATTTCTTACCTCTGCCCCTCGCCAACTGTAAATCGATTGATCATCGTCCCCAACAACTGTGATATTGCCGTATTCACTTGATAAACATTTAATCAACTCATACTGAGCATGATTAGTGTCCTGAAATTCATCGACGAGTATATACTGGAACCTGCCGGCATATTTTTTTCGGACAACTTCGTGTTCTTGTAAGAGCCTCACCGCAAAAAGTATCATGTCGTCGAAATCTACGGCATTATTTGCTTTCATCGCATCTTGATAGGCAGTCCAGAGCTTAGCTAGTGTCTTTTCACGCACTGATGATGGCACAAAATCTTCTGCTGAAATGAGCCTATTTTTGAACCCTGATATAACATTAAGAATGGATTTCGGATCGTGCACTTTAGGATCGAGACCAAAATCGTTTATTACCTCTTTCATGAGGCGGCGCTGGTCGAGCTCGTCGTAGATAGAATAATTGGTTCCAAGACCGATCTTTGAGCCATCTACACGCAGTATCCTCCCGCATAATGAGTGGAAGGTTCCAAGCCACATCCCGCCAAGTGAGCCTCCACAAAGCATTTCCACACGGTCACGCATCTCTCCGGCAGCTTTATTTGTGAATGTAACCCCAAAAATACAACCTGGATCAATCCCGAGTTCGAGAACCAGATAGGCTATTTTGTATGTTAAAAGCCGAGTTTTACCGCTCCCTGCACCCGCGAGAACAAGCACAGGTCCCTCGGTGGCCAGAACGCCCTCGAGTTGTTTATCATTGAGGTCTTCTGAGAATTTTGTTCTTTTGGATTTCATTTATTACTCGAAACAGCTGAAATTTTTATCGCCCCATCTTCATCGAAACACTCCCACCTTCCGGACGCGGAAATAGATGGCAATGGGCAGTTACATCTAACTTCATTTTCGGTCAAACTAGATGGTTTAACAATGCAATCAGAAACACCGAATTGAAGTATTCTTCGCTTCGATTCTTCCCATAAATCTGGTGATATAAAGGCTATGCAGTCTTCGGATAGCCAAGAGAAACTTTGATCATCAATAAGAGAATCGGTATGAAAAACAAGGTTATTGTTGCTCATATCTATCATGAAAAGGTCTAAAAGACCTTCGGAACCGGGCATTACTTCGGCATCGACAACAATAACAGAATATTTTTCCGCCGGACCGACATCGATTTGAACCGCTTTCTTTTTGATCGAAGGATGAGTGAAGAAATCTATACGATCACCATTTGAAAGATCGAGCCGATGGACGCCATTATCCACAGCATAAAGTATAGCCCTCCCCCTAGGAAAAAACTCTATTCTGCCAATATCTGTGGGTATCTGGCGGACTCTATAGCTTGTGTCCACAATTCCCCTCTCGGGATCGATTTTGGCCAGCCATAATTCCACCGATTGCCTTGGATTTCTCTTTATTCCTCCGGCTATAAAACCCTTTTCGACATTTTTGCAGTATGAGATTAGCGTATCACCTGCCCATGCAAAGGAAGTAATACGCGATTCTTCATACTCTGTTACTTTGCCTCCACCACAGGCGTATATGCCAATAAGTGAGGCTAAACAGAATATAATTAGAATAGTTTTTTTCAAATTAACCTCCATAATCAAAACAGGCCAAAGAGGATTTATCGAATTTACGATTATGTATTTATTCGCATATCAAACAGCATAGTCTGAACGCTTTTTTATTCCCGCTATACAGGAAATCCAATCGCTTTTTTCGATTTCTAATAGTCGCAGAGAATTACAAATACTAAGTTAAATCTATGAACTGTAATTGATTAAATATCGAGATTCCTAACATCGAGAGCGTTCGCTTTAATAAATTCACGCCGAGGTTCGACTTTATCTCCCATGAGCGTGGAGAAAATGAGATCAGCCTCGGCGGCATCCTCGAGACACACCTTAAGAAGCCTTCTTGATTCGGGATTCATTGTGGTCTCCCAAAGTTGGTCAGGATTCATTTCTCCAAGACCTTTATAGCGTTGGATGGTGAGCCCCTTGCGCCCTATGTTTCTGACGTTGTCGAGCAGCTCCAACAGAGTATTTATGGGTTCTTCTTCCTCGCCGCTAGACATTCGACCAATAATGTTACCATTTCCCATGTATTGGTCTATCGTAAAGCCTTTATCTTCTAGAGTGGGGACAAGCTTGCCAAGTGATTGAGCCGCATATATCTCTGTCCAGCGGAATGTTGATGCGGGGGCTTCTTCGGCGGCTTCGTCGTTAAATATTTCAAGTTGATGACCTGTTTTCTTTTCTTCTTCTTCGCGTAATGTTTTCAGTTCTGAATCGGTGTATACGAAGTGCTTTTCTGAATTATCATCATCGATTGTGACTAGATATTTCGGGAATTTCCCAGTGTCGGCATTCTGTTTCTGAAGGTAATCTTCGAGAGATATTCCTTTTCTGGCAAGACTTGCCTGGACTTGCTCCATTTGCGTGAGAAGTTCTAGAACGGAGTTCAGTTCTTGATTTTCGAATGTTTTGTCACTCTTTTCGAGACGGAATGATGCCTCTTGTGCACCCATTTGGATGAGTTTTTTTGTCATGATCTCATCGCTGTCTATATATTCTTCATGTTTCTTTCGGGTGATTTTATAGAGAGGTGGCTGAGCAAGGTATACATAACCTTTTTCAATCAATTCAGGCATCTGTCGATAGAAGAAAGTCAGTAGCAGAGTGCGGATATGCGCGCCGTCGATATCGGCATCTGTCATGATGATTATTTTGTGATACCGAACTTTGGATATGTCAAAGTCATCCTGTCCTATGCCTGCGCCAATGGCGGTAACGAGCGAACGAATTTCTCTATTGTTAAGAATTTTATCAAGACGAGCCTTCTCCACATTCAAGACTTTTCCACGAAGAGGGAGGATTGCCTGAAATTCACGTTTTCGGCCCTGTTTGGCCGACCCGCCGGCGCTGTCACCTTCAACGATGTATAGTTCGCATTTTTCGGGGTCGCGTTCCGAGCAGTCTGCCAGTTTGCCGGGGAGTGACGCAGAGTCGAGTGCGCCCTTTCTGCGGGTAAGATCCCGTGCTTTTCTTGCTGCATCTCTTGCGCGCGCTGCAACCAGCGCCTTTTCTATGAGTCGTTTAGCAACTGATGGATGTTCTTCGAGAAAAGTCCCGAGCTCTTCGTTGACGATTGACTCCACAATACCCTGAACTTCGCTGTTGCCAAGTTTGGTTTTGGTTTGTCCCTCGAACTGGGGATTGGGGATTTTTGCGCTTATGATTGCCGTGAGCCCTTCGCGAATGTCGTCACCTGACATCGTGTCTTTTTCGTCTTTTATAAGCTTGTTTGCTTTGCCGTAGGCGTTGACTGTTCTGGTAAGGGCTGAACGGAATCCGCTGAGGTGAGTGCCGCCTTCTATGGTATGAATATTATTTGCAAAGCAAGATACGTTTTCGTTGTATGCGTCTGTGTATTGCATTGCGATCTCAACGCTGACACCATCTTTCTCTTTTTCAAAATAGATTACATCTGGATGTAGCGCCGTTTTGGTTTTGTTCAGGTATTCAACAAACTCCTTTATTCCGCCCTCGAACTCAAATAATTCTTCTCTTGCTGGCTCCTCCCTTTTGAGTTCTATTTTGATGCCTCTATTAAGGAATGCTAGTTCGCGTAGGCGGCTGGCTAGAATGTCCCACTCAAATTGGAGTGTCAGGAATATTTCGCTGTCTGGATAGAATGTTATCTTTGTTCCAGAGCCCTTTGTTTTCCCTATTTCCTCCAGCTTGGAGACAGGGTTCCCTCTTTCGTAGCGCTGATGATACACGGTGTCGTCGCGACATATTTCCACTTCAAGCCATTCGCTGAGAGCATTTACGCAGGATACACCAACGCCATGCAAGCCGCCTGAGACCTTGTAGCTGTCGTTATCAAACTTTCCGCCAGCATGTAGAGTTGTGAGAACCACTTCAACAGCGGGTTTTTTCTCGGTTGCATGCATATCAACAGGAATACCGCGCCCATTATCCTTTATAGAGATAGATCCGTCCGGGTTCATTATTACGGAGATTTTATCGCAATGACCAGCTAGTGCCTCGTCGATGCTGTTATCGACGACCTCATAAACACAGTGGTGCAGACCACGGACAGAGGTATCGCCGATGTACATGGCAGGCCGCAAGCGTACCGCCTCGATGCCTTCGAGGACGGTTATTTTTGTGGCATCGTATTTCGATTCTTGCTTCATCTTGATCCTTGAATCAGGTCTGAGTAAGCCAAAGTCAGGGGGGAGATAATTTCTTACAACCCGTTAGGAATTATACAAACATATTATAAGGCTCTAATCAAGCTCATTTCTCTTTACAACCTACCTTTATTTTGCGAAAAAAACACCCCCAATTGGAAGTGTTTTATGCCGTGAATTTCGTTTTAACGAGATTTCAGAGAGTATTTTGTTTGTGTGTATTTTTTGCTTATACCGCCGGCGTAAAAACAGGTTGCCAACAGGGAATCTTTCTACTATCTTTTCTTGTGTCGCATATGCTTTCACATTTAGCTCCTTTCATCATTGTAAATTGCTGAATACTCGTATGTTGCGATATTTTTTGTCAACCAATGAGGCTTGATTCCTTAACTTTTAACCTGTGACCTGTGGCTGTTGTCCGAAATGCTTTTCGGACAACAGCTAATTAGAGGAGATTAGAATATGTATAGTGCATCGGACTTGAAAAAGGGACTGAAGATAGAGATTGATGGGGCTCCATATGTTATTACAGAGTTTACCTTCTCGAAGCCGGGCAAAGGGCAGTCTATATACAACTGTAAGTTGAAAAATATGGTTAATGGGGCTACCATGAGTAAATCCTACAGGTCGAATGACAAGATGGATAAGCCGGACCTGGAAGAGAAATCTTTGCAATTTTCCTATAAGGATGGTGATGACTTTGTTTTCATGAATGAGAACTACGAGCAGGTTCCAATTCTCGGTAGTGTGCTTGGGCCGGCCAGTTCTTTCATGGTAGAAGATATCGCGGTAGATGTTCTTTTCCACAATAATCGGCCTATAGAGGTTACTCTGCCTAATTTCGTTGAGAAAGAGGTTATTCACACGGAACCTGGGGCAAGGGGAAATACGGCTACAAATGTGTTGAAGCCGGCGATCCTTGATGGTGGGTTTGAATTGCAGGTTCCGCTGTTTGTCAACGAAGGAGATATTGCGAGGGTTGATACGCGTACGGGTGAATATGCTGATAGAGTAAGAAGGTAAGTTGAAGGCTGAGCGCAGAAGGCACCAGCCGCAAAAGTACAGGGGGAGGAGTCTCGGCCTTGGTGGGGGTGGGGCAAAAAAGGACGGCTAAATGGGGATGTTAGAAATTAGAAGTGATCTTTTGCGAGCTGTTCGCGCGTTTTTTTATGATCGTGGCTTTATAGAGGTTGAGACGCCTGTTCGTATTCCTTTTCCAGCCCTTGAGCTTAATATTGATGCGGAGGAATCAGGAAGCGCTTATTTGCGCACGTCTCCGGAATTGCATATGAAGCGTATGCTGGTTGACGGCCCTCCGAAAATATTTCAGATGGGGCCATGCTTTCGGAAGGGTGAACGTGGCAATCTACATAATCCTGAGTACACCATGCTGGAGTGGTACCGTACGGATGCGGATTACATGGATGTTCTGGACGATGCGAAAGGGCTGATTGAACATGTTTGTGAATGTATCAAGGGGAGAGAGGGGCTGGAGTACGGAGGTGTGGAGATAGATGTTTCTTCGGATTGGGAATGTGTATTGATTGAGGAAATGTTCGGTCGGTTTGCGGGGTGGAATCCTGTTTCGGATTACGACGCTGACCTGTTTGATGAGGATATGGTGCATAAGATTGAGCCTCGGCTGAGAAGGGATCGCCCGGTAGTGCTTATGGATTACCCAAGGGAAGCTGCTGCTCTGGCTCGGATCAGGAAAGAAGAGACGCCTGTGGCGGAACGATGGGAGCTGTATATTGGAGGTATAGAGCTTGCCAATGCTTTCAGCGAGTTGACGGATGCTACGGAGCAGAGGGGGCGGTTCGAGCAGTGTGCGTGTGATCGTTTGAAATCGGGTAAAGATGTTTATGGGATTGATGAAGAGTTTATGTCTGCAATGAAGGAGGGCCTGCCGAGATGTGCCGGTGTGGCTCTGGGCATTGACCGGTTAACGATGTTGATGACCGGTTCGTCATCCATTGAAGATGTAAGG
This sequence comes from bacterium, assembly GCA_023145965.1. Lineage (NCBI taxonomy): Bacteria > bacterium. The sequence goes on from JAGLDC010000103.1 coordinate 10,931, forward strand.
GCGTTTCTATAGGGGGGGGGAACGGGAAATCGTTGAATTATGATCTTGTTCTTTTGGGTCTTCCGATTCATAATCCCTCTTTTCCAGATACAATGCTGTCATATGGGGAGGCAAACAATGATTCGCAAGTTGGTTATAATAGTTTTGGCCGTTTTTCTTGTTCAGTTCTCTGTTCGAGGAGAGCATGTTGTTTTTGACTGGCGTGCTGTATCTGATACATGTCCTATTCTGGATGATATTCCATGTGCTCTTTACGAGGTAAGTTTCTGCTATGTTCCAAGTCGCAGTTATGGCGATTATGGGAAGAGTAGCACTCTGGAGTTTGATCTGGACTGGGAACTTGCATACTATCGTGATGTTTTAAACGGTGATCTGGGTGTCAGCCTTAATTTCAGCGCGCTGATGTTAACATCAGCAACGCAATTGCATCTTCCTGATCAGCTTGTTGGTGTGTTTGTGGAGCCGGAATGGACGTGGCGCTATGCGAAAGGGCGGGCGATACAGATTTCAGCGCGGCCGGGGATATACTCGGATATGGAAGATTTGGACATGGATATGTTTTACGTGCCTATGTCATGTCGTTTTGTCAGAGCATTTGAGCCAAGGCTTTCAGCCTATGCCGGGCTTGAGGTTCGACCAGGCTTCGACAAGGTTTTTATACCTCTGATTGGGGTCAAGTATGAGATCAATGAAATGCTGGTGTTTGAGGGTGGATGGCCTAGCATCAGGATGGATTACTATTTTGACAGGGACTGGCGAACATATGCCGGGTTGGATTGGAACAATACCACATATTCTCTCAGCGAGAAAGGGACTGATGATCGTGGGGCAATTACGTTGGAGGACTATCGTCTGTATGTCGGGCTCTCGCATCAGACCTCTGAAGATTTTCTACTTACCGCAGAGGTTGGTTATGTGTTTGAGGAGAGTGTGGTATTTGCCAAAGACCTGGAAGATTTTGATCGTAAAGTGAGCGAAGGCAGTAGTTATTTCTTGAAGTTCGGTGTTTCAAGGTCTTTCTAGCCCTGCTGCTTGCACAACGTGTGCAGAGCATTTTTGAACTCATCAATTCCTTTGCCAGTTTCTGCTGAAACTTGGATAGGGTCTGTTTTTGTCTTTCGCTTGAATTCTGCCAGATTGTTTGCGGCATTGGGCATATCCATCTTGTTGGCCAGCAGAATGGCGGGTCTGGACATAAGTTCTTTGTTGTGAAGCTGGAGTTCGTTCTGGAGGTTGGTGTAGTCG
>JAGLDC010000104.1 GCA_023145965.1 bacterium
AACTGTCAATAATCTGCCGGATTCGAGTATCACCATTTCTTGAGCTAGCTCCGAAGGTCCTTCTTTACTGCGAACCCTGCCCAATGTACGAACAACATCGGGCACATTAGTCTCTTCAACCTGGTTTTTTTTAAGCCATGTAGTATTCTCTGAAAATTTTATCTGTGCGAATGCTCCAGCTACATCGACCACCTCGACTATGCTACCGGGTTCTATCCTTTCGAGTTTTTGTGAACCTAGGTCTGCCTCACGATATGTAAACGAGCTTTGTGTCACTTTATATAAGCCGACAGGTATGTCTTGACTAGTTTTATTGGCAGGGAGAACAATATCCTCCGCTTTGAAATTGTCTATAACCGCACAACCATTATTAAATAATAAAATCAGGTAAAGCGATATTATCAGTAAACTAGGTACTTTCATCTTCTTCGCCATCCCCTTCGGGCTTGCCAACTACAAATTTTACCAAATTCGGGAATTCCTCACCTATTTTACGCGAGAGTATTCCTGCGAAACGGCTAAAGGAATCGGCCAAATACCTTGCGGTGTTGCTGTTTATCTCCTCACCCGAACGACTTGCGCAAAGCAACACAGTTCTGCCCTTGAGAAAGAACTTCGTATCCCAAGACATAGAAAAATCATTCAATTCGAGTAGAAACTTATAAAGCTTGGCATCCTCGGTTTTATCCCAAGAATCGGGCAGTTGAAACATAATGCTATAAGCCACAAGAAGATCGACTTGTTCAGAAAACCTTATTAAATCAACCCAAAAGGGGATTTCGCCCCGATATAATTCCCAGCGATATCCTTTGGATTCATCACCCAAAGATATTTCTTTTACAAGCAGTTGTTCAGTCGTAAGAAATGTTAAAGCTTTGGAAACCTCGTCCTTTTTCACTGAAAAAGGCTTTAGTTTTGGCGGTTTTTTATTAGACACGATTTTACTCCTTAAAAATCAACTTTTCGATTAGAATGATCGAAAAAAGATTTTATCTAAAATTGAATTTTTCCTCGCCTATAGTTGTTTGCGGGCCGTGACCGGGATAAACTACGGTATTCACAGGTAGTTTAAATAGTTTCTGAATCGATCTCATTAGCTCGTCATAATCTCCTCCGGGAAGGTCTGTTCTTCCAATGCCCCTTTTGAAAATCGCATCTCCGGCGAAAAGCACACCTTTGGAGTATAACGATATTCCACCCGGGCTGTGCCCTGGTGTATGTAACACCTCGAAATCTAACTCTCCTGCAGAAACAGCGTCTTTATCTTTAATTAAAACATCGGCTTTAAATGTCATTTGCTCATCGAATAAGGCGCTTAAATTTAATTGAGGATCAGAAAGCGCTTGTGCATCTGATTCATGAACATAAATCTTTGCTGAATAATGAGTTCTCAGGAATGGAGCAGCCATTATGTGGTCGCAATGCGCGTGTGTCAGCACAATTAGAGAGGGCTTAAGTTCTAAATTAATGAGTTCGGAGTTAATTTTTTCTGCTTCGCCTCCTGGATCTATAACTATACAATTTTTATTATCGTCATAGACCAGATAACAATTGGTTTCTATTTGCCCTACTATTAATTTCTTGATATTCATATAGTTGAACTAAATTTAATAAAAACGGTCGGGCAAAATGCCCAACCGTCTATATAGATTAAAAAATGCAAAGGCTTCTCTTAAACAGATGGCTGTTCGTTCTCTATAAACTCGATGTCTTCGGGAGATTTACCCATGTTTTCAAGCATCCATTCGGCGCTCGGTCTAAGATCGCATTCAGGGTAGTTAGCAAGAACTCGTTCAAAATATAACTTGGCTTTTTCATAATCCTTCAGATATTCGGAGTAATTAAATCCAATCAAGAAAATTGCCTTATAATTCCCAGCATCATTGGGATAAAGCTCAAGAAGCTTTTCATAGGCTTCAATAGCATCTTTATAATGGCCTTTACCAAGCGCCATCTGTGCCGCAAAATAATATCCATCGATGGGAATAGCTTTAAAAAGCACGCTAGCTTTTTCCTGATCTACTTGTGCGGTTTTGTTGGCAATGCGATATTTTACCCAATATGCAAGCGTATCTCCATAGACATTCGCCATGCTAAGGGCTTCGGCAATGTAGGTTTCTTCTTTGGGTGTCCCAGCATATTTTTCCGCAGCCTGAATAGTGAGGTCAAAGAGCTGAGTTTCATACATTTGGAGGTTTTCAGATTCTGGGTAAAATTTAACGAGACTACTGTAATTATATATAGCATCCTCGATATTACCTTCAGCGAGCATCTGTTTGGCTTGAGTCAGATATTCTTCTTCTGTAAGTCTTCCTCCTGTGCAACCAAAGAGAAAAACCATCATTACAAGAATAAATAAAAAGGTATTAGATTTGAGCATACAGGTTCCTCCATTAAATAATTATTACTTCATTTAAATCTAATATATACTGCCATTTTCTTATGTCAATAGTCTAAATTTGGCGAAAAAGAGCCTATACAATCATAAGCTAAAATTTAATTATTTGTAACCAAGTCCATAAGCAATTGCTTAATCTTTTCCGTTTCTACTTCGTCGATGCGCCCATAGTTGAAATATCTAACCTCCAAATTACTATGGATAATTATTACATTGCTTTCTTCATCGAGGAATCCAAAATCCTTCAGCATATTGCCATCCCAATCGCCATAAACGGTTAAACCGCGTTCGATTGAGTTTTCAATAAGCTTCCTTTTCCATATTTCGGTAATGGGCCAATTCGCTTTGCTAGAATTAATTATCGCCACGCGAAGAATCTTTTCTTGCACTGCTTCGTCTTGTTTGGAATAAAATCTTAGTAATTCATCCGAGAAATATTTATTCTTACCCAGGGCTTTTCTTGAAAGGTAAATTATGGCCGTAATTTTGCCCTCGAGCATTGGCCGCGTCAACACTTCGCCATCTCCAGAAACCACCTCGAATTCCGGTATTTGAGTGTAAGTCTTAAGCCCAGGTTGAGCCCAAGAAATTCCCGCCATAACTAACACTATACCCCTCCGTATGAGTATTTTCCGCTTCAAACCTCTATTTTGGCGGCTAAACGAGCACCATAGTTTAAGATTTAGTCTCATCATAAGTTATTTCTTGTATCCTATTTTTCTGAGAAAACCATACCGGCAGGTTTTAGCCTCTTCATCCTCGGCGCCGAGAGGTGCCTCGCCATCGATCACACCCAATATTGCCCCGTTGCCGGCTTCGTTTCTCGCTATAATTGCTTCAACTTGATTTGCAGTCGCACAGAAGATATTGCACACCTCGGGCACCGCCTTCACCGCACCGAGAACATTTATGGGAAAGCAATCCTGCATGATTATCAAGAAGCAGTGGCCGGAGGAAATGGCCATAAGGTTCTTGGTTGCGATTTTGGTGAGGCCTTCATCGTTACCATCGAAACGAACGAGCCTATCGCCAGAGGCCTCGGAGAACGCTATGCCGAATCTGGCGGAAGGCACAGAATTAACCATAGCTTCATAAAGATCCTCGACGGTTTTAATAAAATGCGACTGTCCGAAGATAATATTCGCGCCTTCGGGAAAGTTTATTTTGACGGTTTCGATCTTCATTTATCCTCCGATTTTTAAATTCGTTTTTTTGTGTTTTATACGCATTCTTCGCGCCAAAACCGCGCTCGAACGCTATTTTTTCCCAAGATTATAGGTTCTGGGTTATAAGTATTACACGATGGCGTGATGAAAAAGCCGAGGTTCCCACCGCTGTCATTTCGACCGAAAGGAGAAATCTCCTTATAAAATGAGATTTCTCGTCGCTACGCTCCTCGAAATGACAATGACATTTGGATTTTATCATTAAAAAAGAGCAACCTTCCGGTCGCCCCTACAAAATTGATCATTGCTCATTGTCCATTTTGCCCCCCATCCGGCGCGCCACTAGAGCGCCGGTTGGGGGGCCAGAGCAATCGCGACTAGCCTGCCCGGAGTCGCTTCCGCTGCGGCCGTGCCGACCCTTGCCCGTATAAGATGCACCCCCTCAAATCGACCGATGGTGCCGGTTGCCAGATTAAGGAACCCCTTGGCCCCCTTTTCAAGGGGGCGCGCCGTGAGGCGCGGGGGGTTAATTTTGCTACCCACCAACCGGTCGCCCCTTGTATCTACAAAGCATCGAAAGAAAACGCTACGACGCGGGAGCGTGGATGCGAAATAAACGATTACTTCTTCTTCGCTCTAAAATAAAGCAAAGCGCCGTTTTTATCCGGGATAATCTCGAATTCGAAACCAGTGTTAGTGAAAATTCTCCTCAGTTCCTCTTGGGTACATAGCTTACCATTAATTTTACTCTGCTTAGTGTTCCTTTCAGGAACTGGCACACAGCAGAAAAACATGGAACCGAGAGTCACACCCTGCATATATCAGAGGCGACCTTCGGGACATCATCGAAGAAGTTAAGCGACAATATGCAAAGGCATACGTCGAACGAGGAATCCTTGAAAGACAGGTCGTCCGCGCTTGCTAAATAAAATTCCGCTGTTTCAAAACCGGTTGCCCGAAACCTCTTAACTGCCTTTTTTTAAAGGCCGGGACTTATATCAATATCTGTATAGAGGTTGTTTTTATACAGAAAATCAGCGGTAACACCGTTTCCGGTTGCCAATTCGAGAACGCGCTTTTCGCGGATACCTTCAAGTTCGCGACGAAGCACTTCATTGTGAATGGAAATATCCGCGCTCAGAGTTTTAGGAAACACAGTTTTTTTCATTAGAAAATCGTATAGAAAAGAAAACCAATCTCCGAGCCAGGCCTTGAAACACAAGGGTTTACCGTCCGGCGCGATAATATATTCGAGGTCGTTTTTATGGACGGTTTTTATGCTTTTTCTAAGCAAATTTGCCACTTACTATCTATTCTTATAATTCTCCCAAAGGCGCGTCATACACCCCTCGAGCCTATTGCCCAAAGCGTCCCCACGCTGGGTGGTAATGTCGTCCTGATTTGGAAAAACGACATACGGCACTTTAACGCCGTTAACATCGACGAAGTTTTCGTCGCCGGCGGAGAACTTCTCCCAATCGACCTCATAATAAAGGGATTTTAGCTTCTCGTCGTCGAGGCCGTGTTCGAGGATGCTGTCCGGTTTGTCCGGATTAAAGCGCTTGCGGTTTTTCCTCAAGGATTCCTCGAAAGTGACATCGATGAAAAGAATCGCCGCGCGGCTAAGTATTTCTTTAGATAGATGCTTATATGCATATTCATAACCACCATGTTCTGATCCGCGTGAGAATTCGATAATCGTAGTGTAAAAATCGTGATAGTCCTCTATGTCTCGGACGCGTTTGCGATACTCGATGTTGATGCGTTCGATAAGAAGGTCCCACATATAATAATCGATGAAATAGCCGTCGGAGGTTGTGTGAAGGCGCGGTTTGCCCATACGCTCGAGTATATCGTCTTCCTCGAACCAGGTCCATAGCATTGGGAAATCGTCGATCTCCTCGAATCTGTCGACGTGAAATCTGTGGACGCGTTTCGGCGCTGGCGTTTTCTTAAAATAGTCGATAATCTCAGATTTACCCGCCGCAGGACGCCCGTGAAGCATTAGAATATCAAATGTCTGTTTTTTCAAAATATAACCTCCATTTAAATTTTATAATAAATTATTAGGTAAAGTCTTGAATGTCAAGGCGCAAACACCAAAAAATCACTATTTACTATAATTTAAAAAGGTTTCTATTTGTTTTAAGATTGTGAGATATTATTTTGCCTTAAAATTAAAAATAAAGGGAAGAAATGAAAAACAACTTCATTCTATTAATTTTATAGGCTTCCTCATTTCTTACCATCCCGCGCACAGAATCAATGAACTCAAGCGTTATGTCAGCTATTATAACCGCACAAAGGAATCGAGGGTATGACTCCGATAGAGAAACTTATTGAATATTTTTATCCCGATAAACTGTAAATAATGTTGGAAATTCTAACAGTTAAGATAATGTCAATTATATCCAAACAAATAGACCCATTTAATGCAACGCTACCAATAAAAGAAATTTATTTTATCTTTACGGAAAAATTAGCCACGTATTCTCGACTTTCACAAATACAAAAAGGGCGACTGAAAGTCGCCCTTAAATCATTCTTATGATCTTAAATTAAGTCTGTGTTAGGCACTTATATGTCGTAATTGATCCCGGCGCGGACGCCCAAACAATCCAAATCGCCGATTTCATACCTGATCGAGACATCGAAAGACATCTTGTCTTTAATAGGCATCTCATATCCGACGCCCGGCGCGAAACCGATTTCTGTGTTACTGTCGGAACTGGAGACCTTATTCCCAGACCAAGGATCAGTGTATTCAAATTTATAACTATATATATGAAGCCCCAACTCAGCCATGCCATAGATATTGGTATGGAAATAATACTTAGCACCAGCTTTCAAAGGAATCTCGCTGTAATTATAGGAAGATGTCCCAAAGTCTTTGCCGCCCCAAATAATATAACCTGTTGTTCCGGTAAATATGATGTTATCCTTGAACTTATAGAGAAATTGACCCGTTACTCCGAAACCGGTTCCGGCAACGTCGCCAAAATTTCCCGTCGGGATTGAAAGCTCCAATCCTCCGCTAACTGCTTTTTCGCCGATTGCTTCGGCTTGATTAGGAATTAGCATAACTGCAAGCATGATAAGCAAGCCTAAGGTTGCATTAATTTTCATCGAATCCTCCTGTTGACTTTGGTTTAATTCTGCTTCAGAATAGACTAATTTTTCGCATTGTCAAGATTTTAAAAAGCATTATTAAATTTAATATTTACAGATTTAAGGCAACGACCATGAAATTATTCAAAGCCGCAGGGGAGTATCCCAGACCCCCCCCCGAATTACGTAACGTATTACAATTTAATAACGGACAGCGATTGCTTAAAGCAACCCGCACTTTCGCCCTCACACAATGAGACGAAAAGGCGGGTTTTTTATTTGCCCGAAAACCGATACGCCCCGTGCGAGAAAGACTTCGCGGGGTTTTTGTATGCCTGAAAGGGAGTAATCTGAAGAATAATTGACTTTAGACGAAGTTAACCGTAATTTATTACAAGGAGACAAAATGAAATTGTCAGGAAATTTTTTGTTTGTTTCGTTATGATTGCATCAGTAACATTCGCACAGGTGCCGAAGATAATTTCTTATCAGGGATTTCTCAGCTCGTCGCCGGGGCCGCACCGGTGAACGGAATGCGCGATCTCGAATTTTCGCTTTACGACTCGGAAACCGGAATCGGCCCGGCGATATGGACAGAAACGCATCTCGGCGTCCACGTGCAGCACGGCGTTTTTTCGGTGTTCCTCGGAAGTGCGAACCCAATGGATGGCGATGTCGATTTCTCCCGGCAATATTGGCTGGGAATCTCTATCGACGGCGGCCCGGAGATGACGCCGCGATTCGACCTTACCTCAAGCCCTTATGCCCTGAACATACCGAGCATGGGCGCCGAGGACGGCCAGGTCCTCAAATGGAACGCGAGCGAGGGGAAATGGGAACCGGCAACAATAGAAATTGAAGACACAATATGGAAGGGTGTGAAGAAGCTGATGCCGGAACAACTTGTGTTCCTTGGTTATACGATGGTAATGGGGTTCTCTTCACAGCGCTTGAAGACAATCCATGTGTTCAGACTTTTCTTGGCGTTGCCAAAGGCAACGCGGGTAATGATTTATTTGGGTCGAATCGCAATACTCACGTAAACCTCGGAGGATATTCGATTACTGGAGATTCGAGGTTAGATGAATCGTATTGCACTATCAGCGGTGGAAGGTTTAATTACGCATTAAGAGATTACTCTACGATATCCGGTGGTGATTCAAACATAGTCTTTGCTGATTACGGTTTTATTGGGGGTGGAAAGGGTAATTTCGTTGAACCATCGAATACTTATGGTGTAGTAGTAGGTGGTCATGGCAATACAGCCACAAGTGGTTATTCTTTTATAGGTGGTGGAGAGGCGAATTATGCGGAAGACGAATATGTTTTCATTGGAGGTGGTTACACTAATTTGGATAGCGCGGCTTACTCTGTGATTGTCGGAGGCGAGAGCAATATTGTTGGAAATAGTAGCAATCATTCCTTCATTGGTGGTGGATACGACAACCATACAACAACAGACGGTTCTTTTGTCGGTGGCGGTTACTATAATTCTGCCGAGAGCACATATACCGTTGTTTGTGGCGGAAGAGACAACTTCGCAAGCTATCGCTCTTTCGTTGGTGGTGGGGAAAGTGATAGTGCGAGTAACTTATATACAGCTATCTGTGGTGGATATATTAACAAAGCTCTTGCAGTTTATTCATTTATAGGAGGAGGAAGCGGGAATACAACTAGTGGACAGTATTCAACCATTGGAGGTGGACGTATTAACAATAATGAAGGAAATTACTCGGCGCTTGCCGGTGGGCCGACGCCAGCGCGCTTATCG
>JAGLDC010000105.1 GCA_023145965.1 bacterium
ATTGCGAGCCGCAGGCGAAGCAATCCCGTTGTGATTCGAGGAGATTGCCATGTCGCTTCGCTCCTCGCAATGACGATTGATATTTATTTCGTGTTCGATCATAATTTCGTTATCGAATTCTATTTCTTTTCCAGCGCCTCGATACGCGCGCGAAGCTCGTCGTTTTCGGCTTTGAGTTCCTGCACGGCCTGAACAAGAATCGATGTCAGGGAAATATAGTCGATGCCTTCGTATTCGACAGGCTCGCCACCCTCTGCACCCGGATGAACGCCGTGTTTTACCAATTCGGGGAAGACTTCGTTAAGTTCCTGCGCGATAAGGCCGTATTCGTTGCCCTCGCTGAAACCCATGAAGCTGTATTCATCGGTGCGCATCTCGTAGGTTACGGGGTTTAGGTCCAATACTTTGGCGAGGATACCGGTCATTGGAGTGATATTCTTCTTGAATTTGCGGTCGGAGACATCCGTCCATGAGCCGGTGTAAGCGCCACTACCCGAGCAATAGACGCCGTAGTTAGTGGTCGCGCCCCCAGCATAACCATAAACACCATAGTTAGTAGTGCCTGTTCCACCCGCATATCCATTGATACCGCGACAATTACCACCTGTCGCACGACCGTAAACGCCGTGGCCTGAAGGTCTATCTGTTTCTCCATAAACACCCTGATATCCGTTTTGGCCTGCAAGTACGCCTTTTATAGTGTATGTGCCGTCTGTCACTTCCGCCCAGATAGTAGGAGATTCCGTGGTGCTATGAGCCCCAACTGTATGAGTCACGTGCAATTTGTAGTCTGGGTCGTCCGTTCCGATACCGACATTACCCGATGTTGTTATACGCATCTTTTCGGTCATTGTTCCACCGGTTGTGGTATGGAAAGTTAAATACCCCGAGCCGGAAGGATACGAAGCCATGATCGCTCCCTCACCTGAGCCCCAAGAATATTGGAAACCGAGTCCCTGAAAAGAGGTTGTTGAGATACTCGATGCTCCGTCTATATAAAGAGCATGACCGTTGCTTTCAATATGTAATGGCACTTCAGGGTCGTCCGTACCGATGCCGACGTTACCGGTACCGGTAATCCTCATTTTTTCGGAAAAACCAAGCGAATTATCCCATGTGGAGAATATAAAATCTGCATTGCCACCGGGGTAAAAAATATTGTCTATTTGTCCGGTTGTAACACTTCCGATTTTGAATGACATTCGCAAACCAGAGTTTCCAATAGCTGAGGCATTTTGCATAGTTAAGGCATCGAACACCGATCCACTAACATTGTCTGCGATATGTAGCTTAGTTGCCGGGCTTGTCGTCCCGATGCCGACATTACCGGTATGATAAATATCGCCGGTCAGACCGCTGCCGGAGGAATATGCCCAGTCGTCATCGGAGCCGCCCGGGGCGGGAAGATAAGTCAAATCGCCGCTACCGTCTGTGCCGAGATACTGATTGGCCGGAGAAGCGCCGTCTGCATATATTTTACCGGAAAGATGAAAATGCCGCCATTCGGCAGAGCCATCACCGAGGTCGCTATATATACCGGTAGGGCGAATATCGACCGCATCGACCCAAACAGGATCGCCGGAACAATAGAGGAGAAGGTCGTCATCGTTGAGGGGATATTCTCCAATGCCAACCCAGTGGTCATCACCAAACCAAATCGCTCGATCGCCACCCATGGGGCCGTCTAGATGAAGATCCGTCTCGAAGATCTGATCTACGTCCTTTACGATAACGTCCGCGATATTCAGCGCATAAGCACTCGATCCAAACTTATACCTCGGCACAATCTCCGCACCACCGGCGACAGAAATGCCAATCCAGTATTGCTCGGAGAAATCCACGTTCGTGCCGGCGGCGAATGGGGTAATCGCGCCAAGTTCGACATTGAACAGACCCGCCGTCACGGGGACGAAGGAGCGGTTCTCTGTCCAGAGTGCCGTCCCTCCTGTTTCGACATCATAAAGTTTAAACTCGATATTGCGCGTGCCTTCCGCTGGCGTGCCGCTTTCGACAATCTTCCCCTGAAAAGATATTACTTGTTCCACAGGCGCCGCAAAAACGGCGACTGCAAATGCAACAATTGATAAAACCGCCATAATCCGTTTCATTCATTCTCCTTAATAAAGGTGTATTTATTCCGATTCAAAATAATACATTGAAAAATTATATGCAACACTTTTAGTAAATGCGTTTTTTCCCACATATCAAAATTGAAAAGGAGACAGCAACCGCACAGGGTTTTTTCTGTCAATATTCGAGCTTAGATAACGTGATCGCGATGGAAATTTGTTTATTCGATTCGAAGGCGCATTGCTGTTCTTTATACCGAATCACACAATAGTCCTTGCTCTGTTGGACTCTCGATATTATAATACACCAAATAAGGAGAACTATGAGAAGGTTGTTGTTGATTTACGGTATCCTTTTGTTATGCGTGGGGTTTATCTTTGCTGGAACCACACCACGTAAGATATATTCACCGGTGTCACTGGATATCGTCGCAGATTTTATTAAAGACTTGGGATATACCTATGATCGCGTTAACACCGAGAACATAACAGGCAAGGTTAGCGAGCGTCTCGCCATGGACATCCACGGAGAAAACGGCACATATACCGTGGGTATCGAGTTTCTTCAGGACGTGCAAATTTTGTATATTTATGTGGAGGATTATCTTGACCTTCCACTCGAGAACCTAGGCACAGTACCCATGCTAACCTTCTTAATGAATCAAAACTGGAATCTCACTTTTGGGCGGCTCGAATGGAATATTACTAGCGGCGAGGTTCGCCTCAGCCACACACTTCCTGTCGATGATGGCATTTCCGCAGAGGTTTTTGGTGCATATCTATCATCGATAGTTAGCACTGCAGACGCAAAATATCCCGAATACATGATCACTTTAGAAAATTTTTCTGAATAATGAAGGGAAAACAAATGAGAAAACTTATCTTAATTACCTGCATATTTGTCGCTTTCAGCGCCAACGCTGCAGGATCACGCGGAATAACTACATCTGATCTCGGAACGCCGATTGTTTCTAGTGAAATCCAGATATCAACCGGAATTTATCCTGTTGAATCGAGGGATGTCTCATATAAAACCCCCTCAACATTCATGACTACACTCGATTCACTAAGCGTGCGAGTTGTTCTTCCTCCAGGAGAGTATTTCGCGGTCTATGTTGATGCCGAAGCCGAGACGCTTGGCTTCGAGCCTCAGGAATCGCCGCTCGACAGTGCCCTAGAATGGTGGGTGTCGAATGCGCCAGAGTTTTTGCAGACACAGCTTCGCTTGAATCTTGCAGACGTCGATACGCTGTATGCCGCGACATATATTCCGGTTCTCGCCGATGCCGATCCTCTCTGGCTCGATGAGCTTTATTTTTGTCTCGCTAATCTCCCCCCGGAAGTTCTCGAAATGCCGGAGCTGGCATATCTTCTTCCGGAAAATGTTGAATATATTTACAAATTCGATTCGCTGCTGAATTATGTCGAGGTCGTCGATCTCGGCACACCGGGAACACCCAACCATAGCACTATCACGCGCTATTTTACTAAAGATACCGGCATGACTTCTATCGACACTGTCGAGATAGATGCCCAGACCTATTACTGGCATGTGATGTTCCCGAAAATAAGCGACGAGCTGCCGCTTTACATCGATCCGAACACCGGCGACCCGGTCGATCCGTGGTCGGGGGCGTTTTGGCGCAAGTGGTTCTGGGATGTCTCCGAGACGGGCATCGTCGGCGCGGATACATTCTTCTGTTGGCCGCTCGGCGATTCGCTTATGGCGCAAGATGTCCTATGGAACGGCGTTTGTAACACAGATATCGACAATGGCGCTATAGGGGTTATTACCAAATGGATAAAGGCCGTTCTTCAATTTACTTCCGATGACGAACGTCCTCATCAGCCGGTGCGAATATATCGCAAACACATGGGACGTTGCGGCGAACACGAGGACATTACAAACGCTGCTGCGCGGATGGCGCTTATTCCCTGTAGAAACATCGAGGCTATTAGCCAAGACCACGTATGGAACGAATTTTGGACAGGCTGGCGCTGGGCCGGATGGGAACCGGTCAACACCTATATTGACAATCAATGGGCCTATGCCGATGGCTGGGGCAAGCAATTCGCGACCGTGTTCGAGCACCGAGGCGACGGACTTTTCATTCCCGTAACGGATAGATATTCCCACGAAATAGCTACTGTGGACATGACAATATATGATAGTAGTGACCGCCCCATCGATGGTGCGGAAATTATGATAGCCTCAGCGGAGGGAACAAGTATCTTTTATGATTGCATTTTCCATACTAATAGCCGAGGAAAGGCAGTGAATTACGTCGGGGATGCCAAACACCTTTACTGGCGTGCGGATGCGGTTATCGGCTCGAATCCAGGGCCGGGCTATGTCGATAATCTAGTCACCAACACGGTCGATGGAATCACTTTTACGCGGACAATGAACATCTCTGCATCTATGCCAATTCATAATTGGACTGCCGCGACGCCCACAAGCTCACCGGTTGCGTATCTCGGCGCGCGCATTGCGCCGGTGGAGGAATATATCCGCCGCACTGGGCCTTTCGACGATATCGAAACCCATTATTACCTCCGTAACGACGATGCTTACGGCTTCGCGCTGTTCGCCCTCGACGACACCGAGTTCGCGAATTTCACCAGCGGAGGTGCGTTCTCCGCGCTTGCCATGGTCGAGCGCACGGATTACGGCGGCATCGAGGTGCCGGTAGAGGCCGGGGGATATTGGTTGGTTGTTTCCAACAAGGAGAATGTTGCGAATATATTAGTCGGCGACTTGATTGTTGCGCTCCACGACTCCTCGACCTCGATCGATGAGACCGATCTTCCTACTGATTTCACCCTTTCGGCCTATCCCAATCCCTTCAATTCCTCGGTTAGAATCTTTGTAAACGCACCCGCGATCTGGAATTCTCTCGAAAGCGGGAATCCAGAGAGGGCGGTGGTTGAAATATTCGACATCGCAGGGCGACGCATCGCTGTTCTTTCGAGCGAAGCGAGAAGTCTATCACAAAATAAAGGGGATTTCTCTCCAACGAGCCTAAATGAAATCGAAAATGTATTCACGTGGCAGCCTTCCGAAACAGTTGGATCAGGCATTTATTTTGTTCGTGCGAAAATCCATAATAACACTATATTGAAAAAAAATATTGTATATTTGAAGTAAATAAGGAGTGAGAAATGCTCAAGAGAGTTATTTTATCGGTTTTAGTTTTAGTTTTAGCCTTTGGTTTATTTGCCCAAACAAAAAGCATTGGTATTTGGGTGGAGTTTGTCGATTATGACGGCGAATATGAAAATATTTTAAGCGCTCTCGACTCGGCTCCATTCGATTATGAGCTTCATGAATATTGGCACTATGATTCGATAACCACCGATAGTCTTAATCAAATAGATGTTTTTATTACACCAGAGCTTGAATCAAGTGGCGGTTCTTCGATGGATACTACCGCAGGTGCTTTTCTGGGACCGATTCTTCAGACATGGGTTTCCGGTGGCGGGCTTATGATAAATTTCTATCAACATGGAGCCGATTTCTTAACTTGCGCTGGCTTCGATACTGTTGCGCTTCCAAATTCAAGCACTTACCATGATAGCATCGATGTGATTCTTCCGGGACATCCAATCGCCGAGGGTGTGGACGCAAGGTTTTACGGAATGAGCGCTTCCTACGCCTATGGAACATACAGTGGCTATACACCTGTCGCAACAGTAACCGAAGGCGGAATTGTCTACATGCACACGGGTTTCCAGGAATTCGGTGCAGGTTGCGTGTGTTACATGGGTTGGGATTATTTCGAGGCGACTACTCCGAATCAAGATTTGCTTTTTCAGAATGCGATTTCCTATTGGGGGATGCGTAGTGAAGGCCCGATACTCAGGGAATTCTCACCTATCGAAGGCAACGTTGTTACCGGCTATCCGACAATACGCATGGAGTTTCAGGACGAGGACGGCGTAGATTTTACAAGCCTACAATTCTACTTAAATGGCTCGATTTACACCGGTTACGATTCCATGGTTAGCGCGATAGGCGATACGGTTTTCGTCGATATACCGGACACCATGCCCGATGGTGAGGTGACATTCCAAATAAGGAGTATCGAGGATGTTTTAGGCCACGAAGGCCCAGACACCGCGCGGGTTTTTAGCTTCTATCTCGACAATACGCCACCACAATTAAGTTACCGCGAACCTGAGGGCATTATGACTTATATGCCCGATGGTGCAATGATTAAATACAGTGACGAAATTGCCGGCACCAGTGTGGATAACTGGTATATGTTCTTTCCTGGCCTCGATACCATACGGACCAGCACTTCCGGGGTTATAGTTGAGGACGACACGCTGGTTCTTTTTGCATTCGCTTTAATACACCTTTACCCCACACCCGATGACACCAACTGGCTAGAATTCGGAGTGTGGGATACCCCCGATGAGGGCGAGCCGAACATCGAGCGCTATAGATGGTGGTTCATGCCTACAGTGGGAATAAAGGAACACCTTCCCGAGTCTATGGAGTTTGTGGCTTATCCGAATCCATTTAACTCAGCTGTGCGAATTTCCGTAGGGGAGGGTCTTGCGCCCTCCCGCGTGGAGATCTTCGACATCGCAGGGCGGCGTATCGATGTCCTTTCAAGCGCAACGAAAAATCCTTTACAATATGAGGGAGATTTATCCCCATCTGGTCGAGACAACAACAGAAAAGAATTTACTTGGCAACCCTCTGAAAATATAGGTTCCGGTGTTTATCTCGTTAGAGTTCGGCATGGAGACCAAGCCCTGTTGAAGAGAATTGCTTATTTGAAATAAGGCCAAAAATGAAACTAAAATTTATTGGTATAGTCCTTATCGTTCTTTCATTACAAGCCGGATGGCTTCTCACCAACGGCTAGGGACGGATTGTCGGCGAAAATCGCCCGGTGGAAGAGTTCTCCTCAATAAAATCAAAGGCGAGACCTATCTCACTCGCGCGGATTTCGAGATATTCCTCTCACAGGACTCTGTCTATTCGCTCTTCGTGGAGGCAGACGACAATATCCTCCCGATGATCAAAGACGAGGTGCGTGATTATCAGCTTGTTGTATGAAACGAGGAATGGTTCCGTTCGAGCAATAATGTTCGAATATACATCTCGACACCCGAAATCAATTCGGTTACCCTCGATGGTCTCGCTGTTCTCAAAACAGAGGTTCCTATCAAGTCAAAGGATTTCAACATCGAGGTCAATGGTAGCGCGTGTGCGGATACGGAGATCACAGCAAAGTCCGTTCATGTTGGAGTTAACGGGTGAGGTGAGATAAATATCTCTTCTCTGGCGCTTGCGATGATTACGACGAGCGTGAAGGGCAGGTCGCGCTGGACGCACTTCGTCGTGCTTATGCTATTTTCACGGTGCTCGTTTTGTCGTATCTTTTTGTATGCGGTGTTTTCGAGTTTCGTGTCGATGTCGTTCATGCCGGTGCGTTTTTGATTTTGGCGCACATTCTTCCGGCATCGATTATCGCATGGAAAGAGGGAAATTATTTACGCGGTGCGGAATGATATTTAAATTAGGTTTCGAAATTGGAGGGAAAATGAGCCTGAAAACTCTGTCATTAGCTGCGATTTGCGCAGTAATATTTAACTTTGTGTACCGGATAATCGCTACATTTATGCCGGGATTTTTCGAAAACTTCGGAGTCGCAGTGACATCGAAGTTTCTTTCGATCGTGGCTTTGGCTATAATTGTGCTCTTTTTTATTTCTTTCCGCGAGCATTTTAAAGAGGACAGCCGTTTTTCGACAGCAGCGTTGTTCGGGATAGTCGGAAGTGCTACGGTGGTTTTACCGAGGGTATTAACCTTTTTAGGTTTAATATTAGAATCGACTCGACTTTCATGCATTGGGTATTTAGAATCGACACTTCTTTTGATGGGGTCGATAGTTATTCTGGTATTTTATGTGATTGTCTATCGCGAATTTGCGTCACGAGATATGGGTGTAATGAAAAAAGCGTCGTTTCTTGCTCTTTTAGGATCGATTTTTTCGACGATAATAATAGCCGCAACGGCGTTTAATCTTTACTCGAATGGCGCAGTGATCGAGTGGATTTTCCCTATAAAATCATATATCGTTATTCTATTGATTGCCATGCAATTGTTCTCATCGGGAGTATTGATAAATTTCTTTGCAAAAATCCGGGCGGTCGGCTGAGCCGACAATCGTCTTGCTCAACGCGGAGCGCGGTCGGCTAAGCCGACTGTCGTCTTGCTCGACGCGGAGCGCGACTCGCTCCGTAGCCGGAACATTTCCGCAATGACAAAAAAGGCGGCCTCCGAGCCGCCCTCTTCAATTGCTAAATTTTCATTACCCGAAGCGAATCGCGAAGCGTTGAGCACAACCGCCGTCGGCCGGTGCAGACCCGAAGCGAATCCGACACAGTCGGTTGAGCACAATATCTGCAGACATTCCCGCCGGCTGGCACGCTATT
>JAGLDC010000106.1 GCA_023145965.1 bacterium
GCTTTTTAGCCCAGACTCTAAGCTTATAAAGAACAATGCCGTTTGTTAGATCTGACAAATTAGATGAAGTAAGAAAACGCATGGAGCGCCTCGGTATCCTCGAGGAGGACCTTACGGAGAAGTTTATTCACGGATCCGGTCGTGGAGGGCAGAAGCTCAATAAAACGGCGAGCTGTGTCTATATAAAGCACGAACCTACGGGCATCGAGGTGAAGGTGCAACAATCGCGCTCCCGAGAAGTGAATAGATTTATTGCACGAAGAATCTTATGCGAGAAAATCAAAGAACAGCGTGACGGCATTATTAGCAAGCGTGAGTCTAAGAACTATAAGATTCGCAAACAAAAAGCACGCAGAAGCCGCCGCTCCAAGGAAAAGATGCTTGAGGAAAAGCGCATGCAATCGAAAAAGAAGTCCTTAAGGGGTGGGGTTAACCTTGAAGAATAATCCTAACTTGCACCATCGGCTTAAGCATAAGAGGGCTTGAAGTTCTCCTCGCGGCTTTTTCTTGTGATCCTTATGATCGCCCTTTCCATAGGCGAATGCGAGATTCGTCCCTATAGGATAACATGGGAAAACCTATAGAGAGATTAATTTACAGCACGAAGAGCATGGGTGCGAAAATAAAAATCAATCACCAGAGAAGTCTTGATTTGACCTTGTCAAATTGCTATGTCTATGAACTAATCTAGCATTTTTTTGAAGAGTTTTTTCGCAATGGCGATAATGTAAATCGTGATCGAGGACCGTATCTATTAAGAGTTTTATCATTTGACCACATATCCCACATATTTTATTCTGTTCCAATATTAGCCTTTTTAAATTGGAAAGAAAAATTCTTTTAGAATTTTGGTTTGCGTTCCTGTAAAACTTCGCTTAATATCGAATCCTAAGTTTCAAATACATAAGCTAATCGTTGAATTTTTTCTGTAGCTATCAATCCAATGCTCATCGGTGCTCACTAGATCGGAATATTCCTCGTATATGGCATCGGCATTTCTGATTGATGTGGTTAATTGCTTCTTATATGCTATTTTATAGCGCGCAATAATAATAATTAATAAGAGAGATTTTTTTCGGAGTTTTACTGATATTACAATTGGAGGTGTGCATTTTGTAGGATGAAGAGGATATTTTGGTTTTTTCAAATAAAAAACCTCCGGAGTAGTATCCGGAGGTAGAGAGGAGTCGGTGTCGATAGATCAGTTGCCTCGTGCATAGTTTGAGGGAAATGGAGTGAGGAAACCCTTTGGAGGGGGATCGTAAGGTGGGGGTAAAATACCCTCCGAGATGAGGTTTTCTTCTTTATCGTAGTATAGAGCGAGGATTTCCGCCGGGATGTCGGTCGCTCTTTGAAAGCGAACTTTTCTAACTGGATCATTAACAGTTCTTCCTGGTTCTGTGCCCGCCCGGGATTCGGATTCACAGCGAGATTTTTTTGCGGTGGGCATCGCGCTATCGCAACAGCGCATATTCTTCGCTAATTGGGTGTATCTCGGTGGTTCGTATTCCTTGAATACCGCCGCGCCGATGACACCTACATTTTGCACATTGCCAATTCTTTCTGCCAATGAAAAGCGTGCTTCGTTGAATGTGAAGCGTTGAACATGCTGAAAATCATCCTCTCTTCGAAATCCTTTCACATCGACATGATCGTAGGCATCGATAACATAACCGGATCCATCCCAGTTGCCCTCTGAGCGGTCGATAGCGTTTATTCCATCTACTGTGGGAACTACTAGGATTCGCTTTCCAGAGTGATTAGTTATCCTAAGTGTGTATTCGCTTCCGATAGGCGCTGAAAAGAATGTGTAGCAATCGCGATGAGCTACCTTGGTTTTCGAGCCGTCAATAATAACCTTCACCGAAGCAATTTTACCTTTGAACTCGGCAGTTTTCGCCAGTGAACAACCGACAAAGGCGAGCGCGAGAAAGGAGATTATTAAGACTTGCTTTTTCATATTTCCTCCCGGAAATGAGTTAGTATTCAGTTAAAATCTGTAGGATAATCCGAGCCAAACGCTTGTGAGAGAATAATCTCCATCGAGGCGTGTTTCGTCGATATTCCAGTTAGAAAACTGAGTAGCGAGATCGAGACTAACTAGATCGCTAACAAGGTAACCAAGGCCTCCGGTTATTGTGTTGCGGGTTCTATCTTTCCCGTTTTCGAGATAGGCTATAGGCTCCTGCGAGAAACCACCTCTAAGCTTTAGGGATGCGATAGGTATTGTGAACTCGCTCCCAGCCGACCAGCGTAGAGTCGCGCGATATGAATCATCCATGAGGCGGTTTTGGCTCAATATCCACGCAGGTTCGTCGTATTCGATCTGGCGCCAGTCCACATATTCAGCATCTCCAGCGAGGAGTATCCATTCAGTCGGACGAATTGCCAAGCCGGCACCGAAACGCCATGGAAGAATCACCTCGAAGCTTTGGACAATATCGTAGTCCTCTTGATAGGTTTCCAAACCTGTAGTAATCGAGTCGAAGCGACTGATACCATCCTCTTCGATTATAAGTGAGGTAGGCGTCGAGATGTAGGCTCCTATTTGAACAAAGCGAGTGGGAACAAGCGTCATCCCGAAACGAGCACCGATACCGCTATATTCGTCGGTTATGTCGTCAGCGTATATTTTTCTTTCGACACTGTCCGGCCATGCAGTCTCACCGGGGTTTTGGATATCATTGAACCAGCTATATCTTTCACCGCCAAGGTATAAGTCTATCGATGCGCCTATCGACATCATGGGTGATATTTGAATGCCTCCACCGAGCGAGAATTTCCCGAGGCCGCCCTTCACAGATTCGTCGATTTGATAAATAAGGCCGTCATCACCGGTGCTGTTTGCACGTATTCGTCTATCAAAAGAGTTTGTTCTTGTGAAACCAAGTGCAAAAGAGACGCCGCCACGCTTGGTTGGTAGTGGAATTACACCCCCGATATTCTGTAGTTTAACATAACTATCAGAGCCTGTGCCAGAAGCACTCGAATCGAGTGCGCTTTCGAATGAAAGAGCGTCGTATTGAAGTGCGCCAGCCATTTCAAAGCGATAAATATAAGCAAGATTTGCAGGATTGTAAAAAAGTGCTGTGTAATCCTCAGAAGAAGCAACACCTGCACCACCCATACCTGCCGAGCGAATACTCATCGCAAGGTGTCTGTCGGAGCTGGGTATGAAGTCGGCAACATCGCTATTTGCAAGTGTTTGTGTAAATATGGAGATGGGGATTAGAAAAGTGGATAATATCGGAATTAACAGTCTCATTTTGCTCCTTAATCTAAACCACGACGACGAGGCGCGCGGTCGTTTGTGTTATTGTTGCCGTTGTCATCATCATCGTTTTGAGTGTCCGATGGATTGGAAGCATCGTTTCGTTCGCGCGATTCATCGATGCCATCGATAGCGTCGATTGTTTCGATAATGTTGTCTATTGCATTGTCGAGACCGCGACGCCGTTCGTATTTCTCGCGTCGATCCGGTGATATAGGTTCAGAGTAGTGATGATCCCACCACCAGTATTGGTCTAACCACCAGGGATAACTATAATAGTAGTTCCAACGCGAACACCAATGACACCGATTGTGGTAATAGCCTGGAGAATAGTTTTCCTTTTCCCATGTTTGTTCAGGATTCTCCGATGCCGACGTTATCATGATTTGGGTATAGCAACCATCAACGAACAACACCACTAGGATAATTAAAAGTAATTTCACAACTCTATTTTTCATAACAACTCCTTTTATAGAGAGTTTTCGCATTTTTTATGCCAAAAGTTAAGTGCTTATGTTATAATATGTTATTAAAATAAAACGATTTATTCTGTGCACATAAACTGAAAATATGCACAAATAATGTGCGCCTAATACTGAGGTTTAAACGAGATTTTTTAATCAAAAAGGAATTACAATAATTCAAATGTTTATGGTGAAGGCGGGCGATGGCGCGAAATTTGCCCCTCTGCAAATTTTGTGACATCGAGAATGGTGCGGGGTTTTACCTCACTAAAACCGAAATATGATAAAAGACTAAAAAGTCAGGGCAAGCCTTATATTTTAATGATTATTCCAGGTTGAAAAGATTTATTATTATTTCATAAAAATGCAGCGCTTCGTGAAATAATTATCTCCAAAGTCAATGCGGATAAGGTAAATCCCGCTGCTTAACCTTTTTTCCGGAATCCAAGTGAATGAAGTATTATTATTGCTTTTCTCACAGGGTGCTGATAAATCACAGATATGTTTTCCATTCAAGTCGAAAATTTGTGCTTTTATTTGTTGATTGGTATTATTGAAATGGGAAAGCCCTGTAATATCGATTGAAAGCGATGAATTGAATGGATTTGGATATAAAGCTAAATCTATACTAGACGGAAAGTTTGATGTTTCGTGAATATCGAAGAAAACATCATCTAGAAATTCCCTAGTGAGTATTCGCCCTCGGGAAAAAATATCGAATACAAAATCAGAAAAGGCGCTATTGTGGTCTCCCTCGAGCCAAAATGTATCCGCAGGTTGGTAAGCGCGAAAATCATTATAAGTGAATTGAACTTCACCCGGGAGGATAATAATGCCCATCCCACCGAAATCCCCACCGATTATCTGTTCCATGTCCATATCTGAAACAAAAAATATAAAAGGGGGCATTTCGGCAAAGAGGTGATATTTAGGGGAGGCGTCATACCAATTAAAAGAACTGTCAGCAACGGGGCCAAAAATAGCAGAAAACCCCATAAGGTCATAACCCATCGAAGCCCACGTGCCGCAATCGCTATAGAGCTTTGGTATGTCATAAATACCCATGTTAAATGATATAACCGCTTTTATATTCTCGATATCAATGGATAGTGTGTCCAAGAATCTGGTATTTGTTGCTAAGAGGGTGGCAAGATGAGCACCGGCGGAGTGACCCATAACGATTATCCTCGATGGATCGCCACCGTATTCTTCAATATTATCAACTGTCCACTTGAAAGCTTGAGCGACGTCTAACATATGGTCGGGATGTGATATATCGGGGTGGAGCGAATCGCTGAGGCTATATGAAATAACCACTGTAACAAAGCCCTCCTGGTCGGACAGGGTTGCACCGACAGCAGTAAACTCACTTCTGTCTCCATATGTCCAAGTTCCTCCGTGGATGAAAAACAGGACAGGGGCCGGCTCAGTGATGCCACTTGGCACATAAACATCGAGCATGTTTTTTTCGGGATTAGGAGCAGTTCCATCGGGGTAATAAGGAATATCCGGGTTCACGGAATATGATAACAACGAAAAACAGAAAAAACAAATATAAACTATGATATATTTGGTCATCCTTTTATCTCCTTAGGAAAGCAGTGTTTTATTGATGTCGAACAAATTTTCTTTTTGCGATGGCGCTTTGAGCAAATAGACAGTTAGTCTTGCGCCTCCGGTTTCTAGGTTATTGGCTTCGATAATTCCACGGTGACGATTAACTATGCCTTGCGCAATGGCTAATCCGAGTCCTGTGCCGCGGGGTTTAGTGCTGAAAAAAGGCGTGAATACTCGACTAAGCAGTTCTTCTGGGATTCCAGGTCCCGTGTCGGAAACACTCACGCCTATAAGGCGCTTTTCGGCATAAAAACCGAGACGTTCCTTAGTAATCTTTATTGTAATTGTGCCTTTGTTCTCACCGATAGCGTCTTTCGCATTTATTATCAGATTATAAAACGCATCTTTGAGTTGTTCTTCTCTTCCGAGAGTCCATACCTCGCCTTTTAATTTATTATTTATCTCGATGTAATCCGCGAAACCTGGAGTATGTTTGAGCATTAAGACAATTTCAGAGATAAGCTTGGCAAGGTCGATGCGATTATATGTGATATGATCGATAGGGAGTTCCTTTAAGCGAGCAAAGACGAGGAATTCCTCGAGCACATTTGTTAGGCGATCTGTTTCCTTTATAATTAAATTCATAAGCCTTCGCTCTGAATCGTCTTCGATAACGGATTCCGATCCCATAATAGTTTCGACCGACCCTCGTATAGAGGCAAGTGGATTTCGTATCTCGTGAGCGAGGTTGGCAGATAATTCGCCGATAGCAGCCATTTTTTCGACCTCTTTTAGATATATCTCTCGGCGTTTTTGCTCGGTAACATCCTCGAAAAGGGCGATAATTCCTCGAAGGCTTCCCTCTGGATTATTAAGAAAGCTACAAGTAAGATGCATGGTGCGGAATTCATCGCCAGTCTTAAGTAAAAACTCGCCTTTTCGTTCGCTCAGAGAACCTTCGCCTAGTAGTTCGGAAAGCACTTCGGTGAAAACCTTTGCGTGGGAAGGGAGTATTTCATCGAGGAACTTCCCCTTAATTTTTTTTGAATCAATATCCAAAAGAGCACTGGCCGCCTTGTTTAAATAGACTACCCTGCCCTCCGGATCAAGCGTAATAAGGCCGCTAAGCATGTGCATGAGTATGTCATCAGTATCCATGCTTATACGTCGTAGAGCTTCCCCGGTAACTTGAAGTTCGCCGGTGCGGACTTGGAGTTTTCCGGAGATGTAGCCCATCATGAATGCAACTAGATAGATGAAAAGCGCATAGATATAAGTAGTAAAGAAAAGAAGATCGACGTCTGTATATAACATCGCCGTGACCGGAAAACGGTCGATAACTGGTTCAATAACACCACGGTGTTCCATTATTACCATGGTGGTTAGTAGTAAGACAGATCCTGTGGCAGTTACAAGAGTTCCAATTAATTTGAATATAAAGGCCGAGGTTATAACGGATAAGCCGAAGAGAAGTATAAAAGGTGACCCAGCACCTCCAGAATAATGCACTATGCCTATTTCTACTAGTAACTCGAAAAACAGTTGGACACCGCATATAAACTTAAAACTCAGTTCTTTGCGGCTTTTTTCCCAATAAACTAAAGTTAGAAGATAGCCAAGTGTAATAAGGCCGTAAGCGAAAAGAAGAGTTGAAAGAAGACCTTTACCTGAGAATACTATCAAGACTGCTCCGGTGATGAAAACAAACATACCGAAGCGAGCTATTAAGAGCCATCGTATTTTGCTTCTAAAATAATTGCCTACATCTATAGTTGTAGTAGATGTGACTGTTCCAGCAGTGTTTTCAGTAGAAGTCTTATCGAACATCGATTAACTCTTTTCCATGTCTTATTTAATTTGACCAATGATATCGAACATAGGAAGGTACATGGCTATAAGCAGGGCTCCGATAACTGATCCCATGACGACGATAACAACCGGTTCGATCATGCTAGTTAATGCCGAGACAGCTGCATCGACTTCA
>JAGLDC010000107.1 GCA_023145965.1 bacterium
GCATTCTTTTGCCAATCCAGCGCGTCGATCTCAATCGCCAGATTCAGACCTTTTGTTAAGTAATCGATTGCCTTATCGTTCTCTTCGGTTTCGATATATATATTCCCGATATTGATTTGGCTACGTGAAATAGCTTTCCTATCTTTCAGTTGTTTAGCAATTTCCAAAGATCTTTTATTATACTTCAACGACTCTGGATAATTTCCCTGTATTCTATGAATGATACCAATTCCGGACAGACAGGCAGAAATTGCATTTTTGTCGTCTAATTCTTCCGCGATTTCTAATGCTTTTCGGAAGCAGTCCAGAGCCTGAGAATAGTCTTCTTGATACCAATAAACAGTTCCGATATTAGTAAGGCAAATGCAGATTCCCTTTTTATCGGAAAGTTCTTCTCTTATTTCGCGCGATTTGAATAAATACTCCAGCGCCTGTGAATAATCGCCCTGCGCTCGATGAACAAGCGCGATATTATTCAGGCATTTAGAAATACCGTCTCTATCGCCTAAGCTTTCCGCGATTTCCAAGGATTTGTGCAAATATTCTAAAGCCAATGGGTAATCAGCATGGACGTGATAGATAATTCCGATGAATCTTTGGCAGTATCCGATTCCCTTTTCGAAATCGATAGATTTAGCGATTTCCAATCCTTCCTCGGCGTATTTTTTTGCTTCTTTGGGGTTGGAATACAGCAACTCCCCGGCAAGACAGCTCAGAATATCGACTTTCTCGGCGTCTTCCATTGCCGTTTCCAGTTTTTCCAGAAGTTCATCGATTTTGTTTTTTGGCGATGTTTTTTTCACTTCGTTACCTTATTTTATTATTGGAATCTTCACGTTCAGTTCTTTCGCGTCCTCTATCGTCTTTTCGTAACATGCGTCGGCGTGGCGCATTATTCCCGTGCCGGGGGATTAAAGCAGTTCGAGAAAATCTTCCAGACTGATGCGTGCCTGTTTAAGAATATGCGATAATGTAGAGCGCTTTACGGGCTTATGCGCCGGAACAGTTATTTTAACAAGGTCGTCGCCGAAACGCCTATGCAACCGGATATGGCTCCCCCGTTGACGAACGACTATCCAACCGGCTCTTCTCAAAGCGTTGATAATCCTGACATACGAGAGGCTTGGAATCGCGCTCATACTACCAGTTCCTCCACGATTGCGCTCTCGTCCAACACAAAATCGTCTTCAACCGGTTCGAGATATAGCTCGATAGCTTCTTCGATGTTCGCTAATGCTTCCTTGACAGTGTCCCCCTCGCTTATACAACCCGGCAATGAAGGGACATATACCGTGTATCCGCCGTCTTCACTTGGTTCGAGGATCACTTTTAATTTCATAATTACCTTCCTAATAATTATTAGATATGTTTGTTTTCTTTATTATAACATTATCATCATAACGTTATCATCGGAATCTTCACGCCCTCTTCCTTTGCGACCTCGATTGCCTTCTCGTAGCCGGCGTCGGCGTGGCGCATTATTCCTGTGCCGGGGTCGTTCGTGAGGACGAGCTTTAAGCGCTCCAGAATACCTCTCGGAGTTCATTAAAGGGAATGAATTTACTCGCCCGCCGGATAATCGCCCGTAATGTCCCGTAATCGATTTCTTTGTGCATTGGAACGGTCAGCGACTGTTTTGAACCAGACACTATTCTTCTTAATTTGACGTGCCTCCCGCGTTGTTTGTAGGCATCGAAACCAAATCCGGCGAGAATCTTGATGACCTCGTCGCCGGATAACCTTTTTAGTTTAGGAGACATTGGCCAATTCTCCGGTCTCGAATTTAATGTCGATTTGCGGCGATTCGACGAAACCGAGCTCGCTCAGGTTTTCATCCTCGAGATGTAAAGATATTGCCTCCTTGAGATTCGCCACGGTATCGTCGAGTGTCGTGCCTTGCGTAATCACCGGGAAATCGAGACATTCGGCGACGTATTGCTTTTCGCCCATATAGATAATGCATTCGATTGTCGTGCGCATAATACCTCCTGTTTTGGTATTGATTAAAGACTGGTTTTACTTATCCGAATATAATCAAATCATCGGAATCTTCACGCCCATTTCACTCGCGACCTCGATGGCCTTTTCGTAACCGGCGTCGGCGTGGCGCATTATTCCCGTGCCGGGGTCGTTTGTGAGGACGCGCTTCAGGCGCTCGTCCATCTCCGGCGTGCCGTCGCAGACAATGACCTGCCCGGAGTGGAGCGAATATCCGATTCCAACTCCGCCGCCGTGATGGAACGACACCCAGCTTGCCCCGGAAACGGCGTTGAGCGCGAAATTCAGCAGCGGCCAGTCGGCGACCGCGTCGGTGCCGTCGCGCATCGCCTCGGTCTCGCGGTTCGGCGATGCGACGCTGCCGCCATCGAGATGGTCGCGACCTATGACGATGGGCGCGCCGACCCTGCCCTCGCGGACGAGGCGGTTGAACATCAAACCGGCTTTGTCGCGCTCGCCATAGCCGAGCCAGCAAATCCGGCAGGGGAGTCCCTGAAATGCGACGCGCTCTTTTGCCAGTTTCAGCCAGCGGTGCAGATAGGGCTTGTCCGGGAACAGTTTCATGAGTTCGTCGTCGATAGTGTAGATGTCCTGCGGGTCGCCGGAAAGGGCGCACCAGCGGAACGGCCCCTGTCCCTCGCAGAACAGCGGCCGGATATAGGCCGGGACGAATCCGGGATATTTCCACGTGCCGTCCGAATTGCGTGCTTCGTCGTCGGTGATATTCCCGCCGGCGACGGCGTTGCCGCGAAGATTGTTGCCGTAGTCGAACGTCTCCGCGCCGCGATTTTGAAGCGTAATCATCTGGCGGACGTGCTTGGCCATTGTGGCGTAGGAGCGTTTTTTATACGCCTCGGGGTTTTTTGCCCGCAGTTCGAGGGCTTCGGCGAAGGTCATGCCGTCGGGGATATAGCCTTCGAGCGGGTCGTGCGCGCTGGTCTGGTCGGTGAGAATATCGGGCGTGATGTTGCGGTCGATGAGCCTTTGCAGAAGATCGACCTGATTGCCGACCCAGACTATGCTCTTGCCGATTTTGCGGTTCTTGTAGTCGATTGCCCTATCGATAGCGGCGTCGATGTCGAGAACGATCTCGTCGAGATATTTCGTGTCGATGCGCTTTTGTGCGCGGGCGATATCGACCTCGGCGGATAGATAAGTCGCGTTGCACATGGTCGCCGCGAGCGGTTGCGCACCGGACATGCCTCCGCATCCGCCGGATACGATAAGCCTGCCGGAAAGGTCGTCGCTGCCGAAATTTTTTCGCCCGGCGGCGGCGAAACATTCGTAAGTCCCCTGCAAAATGCCCTGCGTGCCGATATAAATCCAGCTTCCGGCGGTCATCTGGCCATACATCATGAGACCCTTTTTCTCCAGTTCGTGGAAATGCTCCCAGTTCGCCCATTTCCCGACGAGGTTCGAGTTCGCGATGATCACGCGCGGCGCGCGCTCGTGCGTTTTGAAAACACCGACCGGTTTTCCCGACTGGACGAGAAGCGTCTCGTCGTTTTCGAGATTTTTCAGCGTGCGGATAATCGCGTCGAAGCAGTCCCAGTTGCGTGCGGCCTTGCCGGTGCCGCCATAGACGATGAGCTTGTCCGGGTCTTCGGCGACTTCCGGGTCGAGGTTGTTCATCAGCATCCGCATCGCGGCCTCCTGATGCCAACCTTTGCAGGTTATTTTATCGCCCTTCGGTGCGTGAATGATGTGTTTCGGCATGATGCCTCCAATCTGGATATTTTAACTTTTCTCGGAATCAATTTATACATATTCCCGGTTTTTCGCAAAGCAAATCCGACAAAAAGGCAATGTAGAATGTAGAATTAAGAATGTATAATGGGAAGACTGCGGATTTTCTTCTTGTAGAACGAAAACTTATTTCAAATACTACGCCCTGCGGGGCGCAATGCTAAAACGCTTAACAAAATCCGTCAATAATAGGGCGATAATGATTTAGCAAAAAAGCAATTAATTCTTGCTATCTACTGGAAAATCATTATGTTACGCTCAATGCATGTCCGCTTATTAAAAATCAGAAAATCTTATATCGAAGGACGATAATGAAAATTATCGATGTTCACTGCGAAAATGATTTCCCAAAAGATATGGATATAAAGGCGTTTTGTAGCTTCATGAATAATCATCTCGGCGAGTATGGCGATCCGGTCGATGAGATTCGAGCCGCGGTCGATTACGCTTTTTCAAAAGCCGAAGGCAAGGGTGGCTTTGTCCTGCTCGCTTATATAAACGACGACCCTGTCGGCGGCCTCGTTATCAATGCCACCGGCATGACGAGATATATTCCGGAAAATTATCTCGTCTATATTGCTGCACACGAGAAATGGCAAGCGGTGGGGGTAGGGCGTTATTTACTCGATAGAGCTATCGAGCTAGCGGAAGGCGACATCGCCCTTCACGTCGAACAGGATAATCCGGCAGTGAGG
This sequence comes from bacterium, assembly GCA_023145965.1. NCBI lineage: Bacteria > bacterium. The sequence continues at coordinate 4,440 of JAGLDC010000107.1, forward strand.
TTCTACGAAAAAATGGGGTTCGAATCGAAATATCTCGAGATGCGCCTAAAGAGAAGCTAACATGGCCGAGCTATTTATAAACACCGGCAAAATTATCGGAAACATAAACAAGCTCAGCGAGTTCCTCGGGAAAAACGGAATCAAATGGTCGCTGGTTCTCAAGGTGCTTTCCGGCCATAAACCCACACTGGAAAGGATTCTGTGCCATCCATCCATCAGACAAGTTCACTCTGTTTGTGATTCTCGCCTTTCGAACCTGAGGGCTATAAAAGGCATTAGCCCAAACATCGTGACGATGTATATCAAACCGCCCGCACACAAATACGTTCCGAGTGTCGTAAAATGCGCCGATCTATCGTTCAATACAACCTACGAGACAATCGAGGAATTGAACGCCGAAGCCGCCAGGATGGGCAAAAAACATCGAGTAATTATTATGATCGAGATGGGCGAGCTTCGCGAGGGTATATTACGAGAGAATCTGCTCGGATTTTACAAAAAAGCCTTTGGCCTACCAAACATTCAAATAGAGGGTATCGGCACGAACCTTGGCTGTATGTATGGTGTCGAACCGACCTTCGATAAACTGCTCCAGCTTTCATTATACAAGGAACTTCTCGAGTGTAAATTCAATCGGCACATAGAGTTAATCTCCGGGGGCAGCTCGATAACCCTGCCTCTCGTATCGCAGGGGAAAATTCCAAGAATGATTAATCACTTCCGAATCGGCGAGGCCGCCTTTTTAGGCAACTCCCCGCTAAACGGGAAAAGATTTCGAAATCTTTCAACAACGGCCTTCGAATATCGCGCTAACATTATCGAACTCGAGAAGAAAGAGACCAAGCCGGACGGAGTAATCACCGAGGGAAATGTCGGACATACCGCCGATATCGCAGAGCAGAATACAGAGACCTACAAAGCGATTCTTGACTTCGGTATCCTCGATGTTGATATAAACGGAATCGAACCGAAAAATCCGAACGTGCGCTTTGTCGGGACGTCTTCCGATATGACGGTTTACGAAGTCGGCCCGGCACCTAAAGGCGGCGCCCGCAAGCATTATAGGGTCGGCGATCAGATTAAATTCCAACCGAACTACATGGCGGTAGCGCGGTTGATGAACTCAAAATATATCCAGAAAACGGTTATCTGATGAGTTATAAGCCGAGCAGTCGGCGATAGAGGTCGGCTTCCTTCTAAATCATCTTTTCGACCGTGAAGTTATCGAGAATGGTCTTACGGGCGTTCTCCGCGAGTTTTTTTCGGAAGGCGACGTCGGAAGCCATCGCCCGGTGGGCGGGTTTGGAACCCGCCGCCACTAAGCCGACCATTTTAAAATTTGCATCTCTCGAATTCAGTCTTTGATTTAAAGAAAATTTGCTTATATATACTAAAACCCTCAATGGAGATCGATTATGCCGCGAAAAACAAAATTCATTGTCGTTACTGGTGGAGTGTTGTCCGGTTTGGGCAAGGGAATAACTACCGCATCGATAGGGCACTTACTTGGTGACAAACTACGGATTATTCCAATAAAGTGCGATGGTTATTTAAACACCGATCCGGGAACTATGAACCCGGTCGAGCATGGTGAGGTTTTTGTTCTCGATGACGGCGGCGAGGTTGACATGGATTTTGGCCATTATGAACGATTCATCGGGATAACATGCAAATTCGAGTGGAATCTCACGATGGGCAAGGTTTATCAAGCGATCCTCGACCGCGAGCGACGTGGAGATTTTCTCGGAAAAACCGTTCAGCTAATTCCACATGTAACCGACGAGATTAAATCGAGATTCAAGAATATCGCCGAGGACGAAAAAGCCGATATTTGTTTAATTGAAATCGGCGGGACAGTCGGCGACATGGAAAACGAGCTTTATCTCGAAGCGGTGCGGCAACTCGCTCAGGAGCTTGGAAAGCAGAATATCTTCTTTGTTCACCTTACATATATTCCGATTCCCAAAAATGTTCACGAGCAGAAATCAAAGCCGACGCAGCAATCCGTCAAACTTTTGAATGAGCGAGGGATTTTCCCCGATGTGATAATCGGGAGGTCGGAGAAGCAACTCGATTCATCGATCAAGGCTAAAATCGCGGGGTTCTGCAATGTTTCGACCGAAGCAGTTATTTCCGGTGTCGATGTCGATACGGTTTATGAAGTTCCGCTTCGATACGACGAAGAAGGTTTGACCGAAATCGTACATAAAAATTTGGGGATATATTCTCCGCCAAAAATTTCTAAATGGCGAAATCTTGTAAAGAAAATCAAAGAGCCGTCCCGCGAGGTTAGCATTGCGATTTGCGGGAAATACACAAAGCTTCAAGATTCTTATGCCTCGATTATCGAGGCCTTGATCCATGCAGGTGCTTTTAACGATACGAGAGTTAAAATTAAGTGGATAGAAACGACGCGTATCGAAAGCGGCAAAACTACTGCAGCCGATTCTCTCGAGGGCGTTGATGGCGTGATCGTCCCCGGAGGATTCGGCTCGCGCGGAATCGAGGGCAAAATCGAGATTATACGGCACTGCCGCGAAATGGACGTGCCGTTCCTGGGAATTTGTTACGGTATGCAGCTCGCGGTTGTCGAGTTCGCGAGGAATGTATGTGGAATCGAAACTGCGGGAACCGCCGAATCTATCGGAAACAGCGACAAACGATCAATTCCGGTGATTTGTTTTCTGCCGGGGCAAGGGAAGATCGACCGCAAGGGCGGCACAATGCGGCTTGGCGGCCAGGACATTTCATTGAAGATCGGTTCTAAAGCGGAAGGCCTCTATAGCAAACCAAAGATTCGCGAAAGATTCCGTCACCGCTACGAGGTTAATCCGGAATTCGTCGAACAGCTTGAGAAAGCTGGTTTGGTATTTTCCGGAACCACGCCCGACGGCGGAATAATGCAGGTTCTCGAAATTCCCGATCACCCCTATTTCATCGGGACGCAATATCATCCGGAGCTGGTGAGTCGGCTCGAAGAACCGGAACCGCTATTTAGGGAATTGGTTAGAGTAGCCCTTAAAATGGGAAAATAAGAGACCTGTTTCTAAATAAAGATCAATTTTAAGACCTACCGCAAACCCAAATCTCGCAGATTAGAAAAAATCATAATTCGATTATTTGACTATTTCAAATAAAACTACCCCCTTAAACGCATTCGCACTGTCATCGAGAGCCAATAAGAAAAAAATCTCCTTTATATTCAGCGAGATTTCTCGCTTCGCTCGAAATGACAGAGTGATTCTGGAAATTTGACAACGATGCGTCGGAGCACTTCCGCTTTGATGAACCCGAGGCCGGCGCGAGGGTGCCGGAGGTGAGGCTCCGGGGAGTCCGTGCGCAAGGAAATAGTATTATAAGGAAAATTGGCCACACGCACGGAGCGTGACGGCCGGGAGGCGGGAAAAATCCAGAGGTAAAGATAAATTAGTATTTGCATCAGTCGATAAAGGCGAACTAAATTTCAGTAGCGAAATAGTTAAGCTAACATTATATTCAACAAATAATATTTTGTTGAAATGATTAGATAGAACGGAACACTATGGCAAAAATGAAGGTTTCCGCTAATCGAATGGAAAATCTCAAGCTAAAAAAACGCCTGGGATTAGCGATTCGAGGACATAAACTCCTCAAGGATAAACAAGACGAACTAATGCGGAATTTTCTTGAGCTTATCGATGAACTTAAAGGTCTTCGGGACAGAACAGAGTTAGCTCTCATCAATGGATTGAGGCGGTTTACCCTTGCAACATGCGAATTGTCACCATCTGAACAAAATACCATTTTTGCAGCGCCAGGAATGAAGTTTTCACTCGATGTTGAAACCAAACACCTTATGAACCTTCGTGTTCCTAAGTTCTCGTCTAAAATCGAAGGGAAGCCCCTTGCATACTCACTCAGAGACACAGATTTCGAGGTTGATTTTGCGTTAAAGGAAATTGCTGAAGTCCTCGATCTTATGCTGCGATTGGCCGAGGCCGAGAAAAAGATGTCCCTTTTAGCGGATGAGCTCGATCGAACCCGTCGCCGCGTGAATGCACTCGAATATACATTGATCCCAGACCTCAAAGAAACGATAGGATATATCACACAAAAATTGGACGAGCTTGAAAGAGGAAATCTGGTTCGTCTAATGAAGGTTAAAGAGATAATAACAGAAAACACTTAGAGGAGAGAAATGGATATTAGCAACATATTGATGCCGACCGATTTTTCAGAGCAATCGAAGGCTGCTGTAAATTATGCCGTGGATTTGGCGCGTAAGTATCATGCAAAACTGCATATCATACATGTTTTCGATGAAAATGTTTTTGATCCTGCATTTTTCTCTACTTCAGATGAAAACGCAGAGAAGTATTTTAAAAAAGTTAGAGAGGGATTCGAGGCTGAAGTAGATGCTCTATTCGAAAACCACGATACATCGGGGATAAATATTATTACCGTTTTAGCAAATGGTAGCGCCTTCGCAGAAATAATTAAATACGCAAAGGCGAACTCTACCGACTTGATCGTGATGGGTACCCACGGAAGATCGGGTCTTTCAACAATACTTCTCGGCAATGTAACCGAAAAGGTTGTCCATAAAGCCCCTTGCCCGGTTCTCACAGTGAGACACCCCGATTATGAGTTCGAGGCGCTTTAAATATAATATCGATTATTTTATTCTGTGAATGCTATTTCTTTTTAATCGGAGAAAATTTATTATTAAGCCGATTATTTATTGATTTGGCTTATTAAACCTAAAGCTATAATATTTAAATTTGTAAATTTCAATAGTAAGATTTTATTTGCTAAATTTATTTTATCTATTATTTTATAGGAAACAGGAAAAGGAGTAATAATGAAGAAAGAAATGCTTTTTTGCATGTGCATTATTGTTTTTGTTGTTTCAGTAAATTTTGCACAGGGAAATCCAATAGAAATATGCCCAACCCTCGATGGTTTTTGGGATGAGTCTATAGAAAGAGACTATACAACCATCAAAGATCAAATTCCCTTGATGGATACTTACAGCTGTGACGAGTTATATACTATTCTTAGTTCTACCACAACTCTAAGGGACAGAGTGGTAAATACAAAGGAGATGTTTGAACTGGTCGATGATAAAACAGTTGCGCAATGCGATTCTATTATCAAATGTATTGATTCAGCGATTATTCCATTTATATATTCGAAATGTCCCGAATTTAATCCTGATAATCCTGAAACACCAATTCCACCTCCTCGTGACGAGAGGGGATCTTCAGGTATTAACCTTAATGACTTGAATCTCTCGAGATGGGGTGAGGTAGCTGGTGCGTTGCGCGAGATAAAACCAGAAATTTATGACACGGTTGTAGCTATGCAAGATACATTAGCTAATCGCGGTCAGTTTATTATGAATCTTGCAACCAGCGATCATTTCACTCAAAACCTCGCCGAAAGAAGGCTTGTTATAATACATGGAAAGGCCAAAGAGATAGATCTGCTTTGGGAGACTAACAGAAGATGGGCAGATTCCTTACTGACATACGAGAATGTTATCGACTCTCTCAATTACGATATTCTAGCTAAAGACATTAGAATAAGGGAGCTAGAGCTTTTTCGCGTTAGAGCCCGGAGGAGTATTACATATCCAAACATGGATGCCTTTGCTATAATTCATGGTAATATGGCTGGTTTTTATGAGAATCCTCAGTTCATGATTTATGGTGCCGATGCCAGGATCAAGTCCAAAGACTTTTTTGGTGTGCCTTTAGACATATATGCGCGCATAAATGCTGAAAATGCAATAAATCGTGGGCTCGACAAGAATTTCGTTTTAGAGATCCCATTTGAACCGGATTGGAACTGGAGCGTTTTTTCATTAAACAGGCTTTCACCTGGGATTCAATATCATTCAAAATCTTATTATAATCCCGATGTTTCTGCTCCTTATGGCGTTCATCCGCGTCAAGTAACCTCGAATGATGTTTTTAGATTTGCACCTTGGGTGTTGAATGTCGAAGGTAGTATATGGCAATTAGACGCAAGTATTTATAATACTCAATATCATATTGGTATAGACCGAATAGGTGCTTCAACTGCTAGTCTCCGCTTCAGATTCCCAGCCGACACATCGGAAGGAAGAGGTAATCCAAGGGCAAGGGAAGACGGGGAATACTCTCGTCTTTGGACCGTCGAAACCTTCATTACATTTGCCGATGATGAAGCGGAATTTTTACCTTATGCAAGCAGGAACAACACATATTTCGGCTTTGGGGCCTCGAATGGAGCACATAATCTTATTTATGCCAAAAACATACAGAATCGAATGATCGGAAGGCCTGATTTTTGTCTTCTCGATCTGTTCCCACTTCCAATAGATAAGACACTTCTCGGCCTATATTTTTACGGTGGCACCAAGGTTTATAACGAGGAATTCGGTGTCGATTTTATTCTTGGAACTAAGCCTTTATTGGTTCGCGCAAGCACATATTGTGATGCCAACAGTAAGTGGTTAACGACTAATATTTCGCCGAGATACACTCATAATGATGTCGTGCCGGAGCGGTGGGCAGAATTTGAATTCTGGTGGCTTCGCGACTTTTTCCCAATCGGTCTGGAAATTGTAATACCCAGTGATATGGCTTTTCCATATGAAGTCCGCGTATCCACATTTTTGAATATTCGCCGATAAATTGTATCGATATTAATATTCAGATATAGAAACAGCGGGTTTAGGTTTAACCCGCTGTTTCTATATATTTTCTCGCAAAAGCTAGGGTATATAAATCTTAGGATCAGAATATTTTGATTATTGTAAAGCTCAGCTTTGATTTACTGTATTAGGTTTTCTGGAAGTGTCTTCCAATATATTCTAAAGCTTCTTTGGCATTAAGCCTTTGAGTGCTATTGCCAGTTCGCACAAAGAATGCGCCTTCGTGTTTTTCAAGAAATACCGGCACTTGAGAGGGTTCTACGCTTACGCTACAGACTTCTTTATTGTCGATTAAGTGGAAGAAGATGCGAACATTTTCGCAATATTCCCTTCCTATATGAGCGGAAATAATTCTAATAATAAAGGCATGAAAGCCGTCTGAGTCCTTTTTCCCAAGTGAGTTAAAATCCTTTTCGAGACCCACTGCATTACCGTTATCATCAACACCGATGAAGAGAATACCTCCATCGGAGTTCATAAATCCGGCTATGGTTTTAATTATGACTTTTTCTAGTTCTTTGTTTGTCTTGTTTTCTCGATAGTCCCATCTTGCGCTGGATTTAAACTCCAAGTGTTGGCTTTCTGGTTTCAATAAGAGTGCACGGGCTGCTTTAAGCTCGATTTCCTGATTTGAAAGTTTTTTGTCTATCATCACCGTTTTGATATAAGAGCGCAAATTTGCCGCACGGAATATAAACGCAAGCCCTCCAAAAAGAAAATACACTATGAAGTGAGTTGCTGTATAGAAATGATGTTGCTCCATGCTGGATTTGCCAGATTGTATATTTTGCAATAAGCCCGAAAACCAATTGCCGGCATTGGAGCCTAAAAAAATAGTCGGTTCCACAAGCGGAATAACAAAAAGAACCCATAACACCATATATAAAACAGAGCAATAAACTGCTAGAATAAGAGAAAATTTGGGCATAAAAGGCATAAAAACAAGCCCAAAGAAGACCACCGATACAAACATCCAACCGTAGGCGTTGTATTCAACGCCGAAATTCGAGACGTCCTTAGCCACTCCCCAGCTTAGTATAAAGAATATAGTCAATACAAGAAGAGAATAATCTAATCGCTCGATAGAAAAAAGTCTTCGAACAATAATTATAGCTGCAAAAAAGGCGAATATTATAAGAAGAGTCTTTATCAATTCGAAGGTGCTGATATTGGAAAAAAGGCTAAGCGCTAACATTAAAAGGCTAAGTGCAGTAACAGCAATAATTATCAAAGACAGCGATGCAGTTGCTTGCTTGTAAAACGTGCTTTTGAGCTTTGGGTCTATTGTTTGGACATTTGGAAAGAAGAAATCTTTAAATGAATCAAAGCTGATTTCTCGCGGCAAAAGATGTTGTTTTTCGTTTTTCATTCAAATAAATAATATGTTTATTTTGCCTTATTGCAAAACTTAAGCCAAAACACTGGATATTCTTTAAAAATAATTGCAATCAAAATTAATTTACAGATTATAGATTTCGTCACTATCGAAAAAACAATAAATTTTTTTTGGCAAGTTTTATAAAATTACTATTTCACTTGACGAAACCGACAAGCAAGGTATATTCGAAGGAAATGGAGGTTTCGTATGCGTAATGCTATTATCATTCTTATGGCGCTGTCTATAGCGTGCTTTTCGGCAAATTCAATTCTGGTTTATAGTTTTAAATCGACTAGCCTCGACCAAGGAACGGTAGAGGCCGTCAAGGAGATTTTAAAGGCTGAACTAACCGATAATGGTTATTCAGCTCGCGAAGCCGGAGAAGAGGTTTGCAACGATGCCGCATGTGCATCTGCCGGTGCGATTGAATATAACGTCGATCAAGCGCTTTACGGCAGCCTAGCTAAACTGGGCGAAAAAATAATCGTGAATATGTATATCGTGGATCGCGATGGCAATAATGTTCATTCCGATAAGCTTACATCGGAAACGGTCGAGGATCTCGATATAGTTATCTCGCGTCTTGTTAAAGGTTTCGTTGAAGGAGTCCCCTCTGGGGAGACCATAGACAAAATGAATGTAACCGCAACCGAAGCAAAAGAACCTGTTAGAAGGAAGAATTTCTATACAATCGGAGTGAAAATCGGATACCGTTTTCCGCTTGCCGAGAGTTACGGGAAAGAGCAGATGTGGCAGTATGAGGGCATGGCCATGTATGAATTAGAAAGCATGTTTGTCGAGGGTCGAGGCTATGGTTGCTCCGGCGGCGATGCTGCGGCTTTCGGTCTTTCTGTTGGGTTATACTATATTTTTGCTCCTCAGGATTTCTCGCCCTATGTTGGTGGTTCAGCTGGTATCGAATGGGTCATGAATATGCCATATGTCGAGGAAGAGGGTGATAGCTCATGGGTTGCCGGTGGAGCCAGTGGGGACGGCCCAGCTATCTCGTTGGGAGGTGGCCTCATTGCATTCCAGACTTATGATTTTCGGTTAATGTTAGATGTTCGTTACACAATGGTATTCCTCGGTGAAGCCGATGTCGATTTCGATGACTGGTCTGTCGATTCAGAAAAAGAGAACATGGGCACTGAGCACAGCATCGCGATCACAATCGGTATTTCACGCAGAGACATCGGTGAGAACCGCAGTTCTAGCCTTTGCTGTATGCCGTGGTAAATGGAAGGTTCTAATTTTGATGGTGGATAGAGGCGACAGCGTCGCCCCTGCCTGCAAAAATGAAAGGCGGCCTTTAAAGGCCGCCTTTCATTTTAATCGATTATGGAATCTCTAGATTACTAGTTGTTTTCGCAAGAACAACTAGTAATCACAGGGAACCATGTTCGTGAGCACTTCCTCGATAATTGCTTTAGCCCTGTCTAAATCAGCTTTCTCGACATTGAGGCTTGGACGGAAACGCACGGAATGAGTGCCACACGGCAATACTATCATTCCCATATCCATGCAAGCCGAAAGGAATTTGGCCCTGCATTCAGCATCGGGAAGATCGAATGCGCACATCAGGCCAGCGCCACGGGCATTGGTTACAAAGTCACATTTGGATTGAATAATCTTTAGGTTATTCAATAAAATTTCGCCCATCTTAGTAGCGTTTTCCAGAAGGTTGTCCTCCTCGATGATCTCGAGGTATTTTCTGCAACGAACCATATCTGTGAGATTGCCACCCCATGTGGAGTTGATTCTGCTCGACTCGACAAATACATTGTTCTCAACCTCATCTATTCTCGGGCCAGCAATTATTCCGCAAACTTGCGCTTTCTTACCGAAACAGATGATATCCGGTTTGACGCCGTGGTTTTGCCATGCCCACATCTTTCCAGTTATTCCCATGCCGCTTTGGACCTCGTCGAAAACAAGCATTACATCATATTTGTCGCAAAGCTCGCGGACTGCTTTAAAGAACTCAGGTCTGAAATGATTATCGCCGCCCTCGCCCTGTATTGGCTCCATAATGAACGCACAGATGCCATCGGTATCGGCCTTAAAGGCGGCCTCGAGTTCGGAGATAGTCTTTTTCTCGACCTCGATGGTATCTTTGAGGTTATCACCTTCTAGCGGGAATTTTGCCGCAGGTATCGAGACACGCGGCCAGTCGAATGAAGCAAAATACATATATTTGCGCGGATCGGCTGTGTTTGTGAGACTGAGTGTATAACCTGTTCTTCCATGGAATGCTTGAGCAAGGTGTGCCACCTTCGTGCCAATGGGCCTTTTTTCGGTTCCGACGCCTTTTGCCAAGTTTTTACGCACTTTCCAGTCCATTGCGGATTTAAGTGCATTTTCCACTGCAAGCCCACCGCCAGCAACTATAAATAAATGCTCGAAGCCCTCCGGCATGGCCACTCGTTGGAAAGTTGCGACAAACTTCGCCATTTCAACAGTATAGAGATCCGAATTTGATGGATTGTGTATTGCGATCTTGCCTATTTCTTCAATAAATTTAGGATTGCGCATTTTCGGGTGGTTGTGTCCCACGGGATTGCTGGCAAAATAGCTGAAGAAATCAAGATAAGGTTTATTGGAACGGGCATCATAAAGTATCTGTCCCTGCGAGCGTTCGAGATCAACTACCATGTTGAAACCATCGGCTAGCAAGACTTGCCCTAAAACTTCGTGAACATCCTGTGGTGTAAATTTTTGAACATCATCTTTAGTATATTTTTTCATGACTACAAACTCCCTATGTTTCATAGGTTAATAAAAAATAAAGTGGTTTTTAAAGGAAATGATCAACCGCAAGGATCACCAAGAACCTTGTTCCGATACCGTAAGTCACGGTCGAAATTTAGTTCATATCTTTGCATAGCAATACATTAAGAGTTACGACGTCCGACTTTCGAACGCTGACTGGCTATTATAAATATACAATAAGAAAAGGCAAGTATTATTTGGACAGCTTTGGTTAAAGCGAAATAGTAGTCATCTATGAAATTTCACAAGAATTTAGGGTTTCTTGCGCCACGAGCGAATACCGTGTGGAGTTTTGATGAAGATAGGCGAAGCAAGAATATTGGTTGTATCAACTAAATCAATCGAACCGATAACAGGTGGAAGCTTAGTCATTATTACACCGTGACCCGCGCTCTCTGCATATGTTGAATCGATAATACGAAGGTCGATTATCTCATCACTATCTTGAACCTTAATGTATCCTATGGCTGGGGGCATGACTTCCATGTAGATAACAATGGGGTTAGTGCCGCACGGTTCATTTGTCACTGCCCATAATGTATCGATATGAATCCCTACAGTTCCACCAGAGAACGAAACACTGATATTGCCATTGGCGCCGGGTGCCAATTCTCCCGGAACCGAAGTCGAAGAGAATAATGGATTAGTATGTGTCGCTCCTGAGATACTAAGGGTATCGACTGTCTCGTCGGAATTAGCAACACCGACATCGATAAAAGCAGATTCCCCCATAACAGCATATCCCACAACCGAATCCGATGGATATCCTAAGAGCTCGAGGAATCTATGGCCTAAAGTAATGTTATAGTCATGACTCGTGGAAACATCGGCAAGATGTATCCTGGTTGAGCCGAGATCACCAGAGAGAAAATATAGATCATCGGTAGGGTCGAGTCCTCCGAAACGAAGCTTGGCGTTAAAAGTCCACTCCTCGCGTGGGATAAGAATAGCGCCACCATCGCTGTTAAATACCCATAACCAATAGCCCTGAGGATAATCTCCGAGGTCGAATTCCCATTCATCGTCGGAAAAAAGTCTATATGTGGCTGAAGGCAGGCCATCGAGCCACATCCTACAAGAACCTTGCCACGAACCCGAACCGTCTACGTTATGGGTTGCCAAGAAGCCGATATTACCTGAAAACGGGTTATAAAAGAATAATAATTTTGATTCATGGCCATTTTCGTAACCGGTATGCATTGACCAAGAATCGTAGTCGAACCACTCGGCCTCTGTTGTGGAATCGGTGATAACCGGTTCTACACAAATAGTGTCACCATCATAGACGATAAAAAAATAGCCGTCTGGGTATTCTGCAAATAAAGATATGGAGATGAAGAGTATAATTAATAAAGCACGTTTTGGCATACAGCCTCAGTTTTTGGTTTAATATATATTAACTTTTTTACAAATGTGTGTCAATAAATTTATTTAACTCATTAAGCAATGGCTTAATAATTGAATTACATATTTGTATTTAGGCTTTATAGGAAATCAGGTGCACAAATTCAACATTTAGTGAATAGTAAAAAATCCGTGACCTCGTTCTTCATCGGATAGCTGTTGAAAAACCATAACGATAGCTTATATTGAAATTCAAGGAGGCAGTATATGGTAGAAAAGCTTGCATATTGTGGATTGGATTGCGAGAGTTGCCCGATTTATATAGCTACTAAAACTGAAAATCCTATCGCGCGCGCCGCAATGAGAGAAGATATTGCTCGAATATGTTTCGAGAAATACGGCATGAATTATACATCGGAGGAGATAACAGATTGCGATGGCTGTAGAAATGATGGTAGGCTTTTTATCGAATGTGCCAACTGTGCGATTCGTGCTTGTGCTCGAACGCGTGAAGTAGAGAATTGTGCATTCTGTGATAATTATGCTTGCGAAAAATTGACAGCTCTTTTTGAAACCGATCCGTTATTTAAAGAAAATCTAGAGAAGATACGCGCGGAATCGGAATAGACTATTAGCACAGGATTTCCCCGTTTTCTATTGGTTCATTCTAGTTAGGATATTTTTAAATCTTAGAAAAAATAAATTTTTCCCTTGACATTGAGAGTGTATAGGATTACTATCCAACAGCTTTTTCCACGATGGATGGCTTAAGAGTCGAATCGCTATAGAGGAGGCTCGTATACAAGAAAGCATCCCGGGAGAAGGCTGTAGTTATTTATGCTTTGGTTTAGCCGTACAAAATCGGCACTTCCGTATGGAGGAGGCTAGATGGCCCAGCGTATTAGAATTAAGCTGCAGGCTTATGATCATGTTATTCTCGATAGATCTACCACAGAGATCGTCGAGACCGCTAAGAGGACAGGTGCTAAGATATCGGGTCCGGTCCCGTTGCCTACACATAGGCGCATTTACACTATCCTCCGTAGCACTAATGTTGACAAGAAAAGCAGAGAGCAGTTCGAGGTTAGAACACATAAGCGTTTGATTGATATTCTCGAGGCGAGCCAGGAAACGGTTGATGCGATGATGAAGATCGAATTACCGGCTGGCGTCGATATCGAGATTGTCGTATAATTCAAGCCGATTTGCGAACTGGGAGTTATAATGATCGGATTTATCGGCAAAAAGGTCGGAATGACCACCATATTCGACACGGATGGCACTGCAATACCGGTGACAATTCTCCGTGCCGGTCCTTGCGAGGTTATTCAAGTTAAATCGCCCGAGAAGGATGGCTATTCGGCTATTCAGCTTGGATTCGAGCCTACTAAGAAGAGAAAGCCCAAGCCCGAGTTGGGTCATTTTAAGAAGGCTGGAACTAAAGTCTATAAGAGGCTTCGGGAGTTTCGTGTAAGCGACCCGGAGAACTATTCCGTTGGGCAGATGATCACGGTAGAGCGTTTTAATATCGGTGATTCGGTTAATCTGGGCGGAATTTCCAAGGGTAAAGGTTTTCAGGGCTCAATAAAGCGCCATCATTTCAGCACTGGCCCGAAAAGTCACGGCCAGTCAAATAAATGGAGAGCGCCCGGATCACTCGGTCAGTCTTCGTCGCCTTCGAGAGTTTTCAAGGGTGTTCGTATGGCTGGAAGAATGGGCAATGAAAAGGTCACCATCCCCGGCTCGAAAATTATTAGTATCGATTCGGAGAATAACCTCATCCTCGTTAAAGGTTCTGTTGTAGGGCCGAGGGGCGGTTATATAACTATTGTAAAGGAGGGGTGATGATTATGCCCAAGGGAATACTCCTTGACCGTGAGGGAAAAAATATAGGTGAATTGGACCTTCCTCAGACCGCCTTCGGAATAGAGCCAAAGAGCGCAGTAGTTCATCAGTATGTTGAATGTTATCTTGCGAACCAGCGCCTCGGTCTTCATTGCAAGAAGACCAGTAGTGAGGTTTCTGGTGGTGGCCGTAAACCATGGCGCCAAAAAGGCACAGGGAGAGCGCGTGTAGGTTCTATCCGCTCGCCGCTCTGGAGACACGGTGGTGTTACTTTTGCTCCTAAGCCGCGTGATTATCGCAAGGCATTCCCGCGCAAGATGCGCAAGCTTGCTCTTGCTTCGGTTCTTTCAGCTCAATCAAAAAATGGTGGTGTTTATATCTTCGAGGATATCGATACCAAAAGCCATAAGACCGTAGAGCTTAGAAGCCTGTTACAAAATGTAGGAGTATTTGGGAAGAAGATTCTCATTGTCACCACTGTTCCTGAACACAATTTAGTATTGGCCGGCGGAAATCTTAAGGGCGTTAATGTCACATTTACCGGCGAACTCAATACATACCAGGTTCTCGACGCCGATGTATTTATGGTTACTAAAGGAGCCTTGGAGAAAATAGAGGAGCTCTGTGTTCGATGAGAGACCCCCGTAAGGTTTTGGTCAAACCTATATTGACCGAGAAATCGAATATGTTTAAGGAGACCGAGAATGTTTTCACATTCAAGGTTGCTAAAGATGCTAATAAAGAAGATATCAAAAGAAGCGTTGAAGCTATTTTCAAGGTTCATGTTACCAGTGTTCGCACGGCCAACTATATGGGTAAACCAAAGCGTCGTGGAAAATGGGAAGGCAGAAGATCATCTTGGAAAAAGGCTGTTATCAAACTCGCCCCTGGCGATAGGATAGATATCTTTGAAGGGCTATAAGCGAATTTTATAAGTGGAGAATATATAATATGGGTATCAAGCATTATAACCCGACAACACCATCACTAAGAACTCGTCGGACTTTGACATATTCGGAGCTTACTCCAGGCGCCAAGCCGGAGAAGAATTTGATAGTCAAGAGTCACCGTAGTGGTGGGAGAAACAATAATGGCAGAATCACCATGCGTCATCTTGGTGGTGGGAATAAAAAGCGTATTCGCGTGGTCGATTTTAAGCGCAATAAATATGGTATCCCCGCTAAAGTAGCTCAAATCGAATATGATCCTAACCGTTCCGCATTTATTGCCTTGCTCTCCTATGCCGATGGGGAAAAGAGATATATTCTCGCTCCAATCGGTGTTAAAGAAGGCGATACTTTGATGAGCGGTCCTGAAGCTGAGATTAAACCGGGTAACTCGCTTCCGCTTGGAAGTATGCCGGTGGGTTCCAGGATACACAATATCGAATTTAAACCCGGAAAAGGTGGCCAGGTGGTCCGCTCGGCCGGTGCTGTAGCTCAGATTGTTGGAAGAGAAAAGGATCATGTTATTATTAGACTTCCATCTGGAGAGATTCGCACTTTTAGGCGTGACTGCTATGCTACGCTTGGTCAGGTTGGGAACCTCGATCATTCTAATACAGTATTTGGCAAGGCCGGTGCAAGGAGATGGATCGGTAAACGCCCGAAGGTTCGCGGTATGGCTATGAACCCACATGATCATCCGCATGGTGGCGGAGAAGGCAGAGTTAAGGGATACAAGCAAGCAGTCACCCCTTGGGGTCAGCCTTGTAAGGGTTATAAGACCCGAAAAAAGAAGAAGAGTTCAGATAAATTTATTCTGAAGCGTCGAACAAGGTAATGGAGGATTAATGTCCAGATCGCTGAAAAAAGGCCCGTATATAGAGGACAATCTTTTCGAGAAGATCGAGGTGATGAATGAAAAAGGCGAAAGGAAGGTTATTAAGACCTGGTCTCGTCGTTCAACAATCTCACCTGAATTCGTCGGGCATACTATCGCAATCCATAATGGCCATAAATTTATTCCGGTTTATATATCTGAAAACATGGTTGGTCATAAACTCGGAGAATTCGCCCACACTCGTCTTTTCCGTGGGCACGGCGGCAAAAAGGCTGCACAGATGAAGAAAAAAGGCTAAGGTGAGATTATGTTAGCTAAAGCTCAAGCAAAGTTTCTAAGAATATCTCCATACAAATTAAGGTTGGTTGCCGATTTGGTTAGGGGCAAAAACGCTGAAGAAGCTATGAGAACAATTCCTTTCGTTAACAAAAAGGGATCCAAGTTAATTGAAAAGGTTTTGAAAAGCGCTATTGCTAACGCAATGGATCAGGGCGAAGCCTCTCTTCATGAGGACGAGCTTTATATTTCGAAGATAGTGATCGATGGCGGCCCAACTATGGCGCGGTTCAAAGCCGGCGCTCAAGGAAGAGTTAAACCGTTTAAACATAGAACGAGTCACATTTATATTGAACTTGATAAAAAAAAGTAGTTATTAACCGCATAGGCGGGAGGATAATTTGGGACAAAAAACCCATCCGATAGGACTTAGATTAGGCATCATTAAAACTTGGAACTCGAAGTGGTTTGCCCGCAAGGGAATTTATCGCTCGAACCTTCTCGAGGATATAAAACTTCGAGAGTTCATCCACGAGGAACTTAAAGATGCCGATGTTTCTACAATTGAGATTCTTCGTAGCCCGAAGAGCCTTACCCTCAATATTTTTACTGCCCGTCCGGGTGTAGTTATTGGCCAGGGCGGCCAGAGGGTCGAAACCTTTAAAAAGCAGCTAGAA
The DNA here is from genome assembly GCA_023145965.1 of bacterium. Taxonomy (NCBI): domain Bacteria; species bacterium. The sequence goes on from JAGLDC010000107.1 coordinate 21,190, forward strand.
CAAAGGACTTCCAAAGAGGTCCACCTTAATGTTCTCGAGATTCGCAGGCCAGAAATGGATGCTACCCTTGTTGCGAAGACTATTGCCTCACAAATTGAGGGCAGGGTTTCGCACAGAAGGGCTATGAAACGCGCCATCCAATCGGCGATGCGTCTTGGGGCACAAGGCATTAAGGTTAAGTGTGGCGGAAGACTCGGCGGAGCTGAGATTGCTCGTTCGGAGGAGTATAAAGAGGGAAGGGTTCCTCTGCATACTCTAAGGGCAGACATCGACTTTGCAAGGGCTACCGCTCATACTACTGCTGGCTGTGTTGGTGTTAAGGTATGGATCTTCACCGAGGAGATACTCGGTGGCATGGATGAATATTGGGACAGGGCACTCAACGAGGAAAAGAACAAGAAGCGTTCGAGACCATCACCGGGTGGCTCTCAATCGCAGAGGAAAAGACCTCGTCGCCGTCGCAAAAAGCAAGATTAAAGGAGTCAAATAATGTTAATGCCAAAGCGCACAAAATACCGTAAGACTCAGCGCGGGAAGCGTCGTGGTCTTGCGATTCGCGGTGGCAAAATAAGTTTTGGCGATTACGGCATGAAAGCTATGGAATGCGGATGGATTACCGCAAACCAGATCGAAGCCGCGAGAGTCGCGATGACAAGACATATGAAGCGTGCTGGTCGCGTTTGGATTACGATATTTCCACATAAATCGGTTACTAAAACAGCCGCCGAAACTCGTATGGGTAAAGGTAAAGGGGCGCCAGATCATTGGGTAGCCGTAATTAAGCGCGGGAGAATTATGTTCGAGATCGCAGGTGTCGATGAGGCCGTCGCGAAGAGGGCTTTCGAGCTTGCTGCTCGTAAGCTTCCCATTAAAACTCGTTTTGTTGATAGAGAAAGAACGCCCGGAGGAACATTATGAGTATCACTAAGACATGGCAACTTAGAGAGATGAGTAGAGATGAACTCGTGCATCGTAAGCACGAACTTCTCGAAGAGGATTTTAATCTGCGGATGCAATCTGCAGTGAGTACTCCAAAAAATCCAAAGCGTCTCAGGGAAATAAGAAGGGAAGCTTCGCGAATATCCACTATTATTCATGAGGATGAAATTGGGATTAGAAAAATTGGAGTAAAAGCCCTTTAAAATGGGCGCCATTCTATCAAGGAGGGTAAATGTCAATTGAAAACAGAATTAGAGAGATTATTGTTGAAAAATTGGGAGTTAGCTCCGAACAAGTCGGATCAAATGCTCATTTTGTGGACGATCTTGGTGCTGATAGTCTAGATCAGGTCGAGCTGGTTATGGCCCTCGAAGAGGAATTCGATATTGAGATCCCCGACGAGGACGCAGAGAAGATTGGCACGGTTAGTGACGCAGTTAAATATATCAATAATTCACAGGCCGGTAAAGAGGGGTAAAAATATGAAAAGACGCGTTGTGGTGACTGGCCTCGGCGCGCTAACACCCCTCGGTAAGGAAGTGAATTCTTCTTGGACGGCCCTCATTGAGGGCTGTTCTGCTATTCGGAGGGTAGAGCGCTGGGATTCTTCGGCAATGGCAACTCAGATTGCAGGCCAAATTTCTGACGATTGGAATATTACCGAAATAATGGACATTCGTGAAGCTAGGAGAATGGATCATTTTGTCCAATATGCTCACTGGGCTTCTAATGAAGCTATCAACGATTCGAGGCTTCTGGAGTCTTCTTATGATCCCAATAGAATCGGAATTATTCTCGGAACTGGAATTGGTGGTATTGGCACATTCGAGGAACAACACCGTAAATTCATCGAAAAGGGTGTGCGAAGGGTTTCGCCTTTTTTTATAACGATGATGATTTCCGATATGGCGCCCGGAATGCTCGCAATTAAATATGGTTTTAAGGGAATCAATTACACTGTTACAAGTGCTTGTGCTTCCGCTGGCCATGCGATTGGTTCGGCTTTTGATGCTATTCGTTATGGAAGAGCCGATGTTGTTTTGACTGGCGGTTCTGAAGCACCTATAGTTCCGATTTCTTTTGCTGGATTCTGCCAAAACCGCGCAATGACCACGCGAAATGAGCTTGGCGCGAAGGCGAGTTCGCCGTTCGATAAGGATAGGGATGGTTTCGTAATGGGCGAAGGTGCTGGAATACTCGTTCTCGAGGAATTAGAACACGCGCAGGCCCGTGATGCAAAAATATATTGCGAGATGGCCGGATATAGTGCATCAGCAGATGCTTTTCATATCACGGCACCGCCGGATAATGGTGATGGTGCTTACCGAGTTATGCGCCAGTGTCTCGAAGATGCCGACATGATGCCCGAGGAAGTTGGTTATATCAACGCGCACGGCACTTCTACACCCGTTGGTGATATTTCGGAATGCAAGGCTATTGAAAGGTTTTTTGGAAAGAACTGTCCTCTAGTTTCATCCACTAAAGGCGCTATGGGCCATCTTCTTGGAGCCGCTGCAGGGGTCGAAGCGATAATTGCTATAAAGTCGCTTATCGAGGGTAAAGTGCCACCTACACTTCATCTTGAGAACGTCGATGAGGGGTGTGCAGGTGTTAACCATAATTTAAAAACTGTTCAAATGGATTTAAACGCGACGATGTCTAACTCTTTTGGTTTTGGCG
>JAGLDC010000108.1 GCA_023145965.1 bacterium
CTAGAAGCTAAAATTGCTTATCGTTTCAAAAACACAGAATTAATCGATCTTGCGCTCACACACCGCTCTTTTAAGAATGAAGACAGCAGTTTGGACGAAAACTATTCTAACGAACGGCTGGAATATTTGGGTGATGCGGTTCTCCAACTTATAGTAGCCGAGGAGCTTTTTCGCCGATTTCCCGATAGTAACGAAGGGGAAATGACCGAGATGCGAAGGATACTCGTCAACGGCAAGTTTCTTGCTCAGAAAGCGCGCGAATTCGATCTTGGAAGCGAGCTTCGCATGTCGGCTGGAGAGGAAGAAACTGGTGGCAGAAGAAAGTCTTCTCTCCTTGCCGATTCATATGAAGCTATGGTAGGTGCTATTTTTATTGACGGTGGTATAACTGCTGCAAGGAAGTTTTTAAAAAAGAAGCATCTTGTGAGTATGCAGGAGCATCTTGCTTCGGTGAGTCATATAAATTTCAAGGGTACGCTCTTGGAGGAGCTTCAAGCCCGAGGCAAGCATCCGGAATATAGGACAATAAAAGCAACCGGCCCCGATCATAAAAGAAATTTTGAGGTTGCGGTTTATCTCGATAGCGAAGAGATCGGTCGCGGAAGCGGTCTGAGCAAGAAATCAGCTGAAAAAGCTGCAGCTAAAGACGCAATGACAGCATTTAAAATTACGAGGGCAAAATGATAAAGAAATATACATTAGAATACTGGCGAGAAGATGATTGGTTTGTTGGCAGAATTAAAGAAATTTCCGGGCTATTCAGCCAGGGTAAATCTCTGGATGAGCTTCAGTCTAATCTTTTCGATGCATATTATCTCATGGCCGATGAGGGTATACCGCCAAAAGGTGTCGAAGTTAAGCATATTGATTTCGAGATAGAAGATTAATTTTTAAAAATCACCCTTCGAGTTTAATTGACTTCCAAAATATGGGGGTAAATATGCCTTATTTCACTGAAGAACAAGAGATGATCCGGGAGCTTGCACACAGGATAGCGGTTGAGAAGATAGTTCCTGTTCGCGAGCATTACGACCACACAGGCGATTTTCCATGGGAAATTGTAGAGGAGATAAAAAACTCCGACCTTTTCGGCGTTTTTATCCCTGAGGAATTCGGTGGATTTGGTGGAGGAATCACCGAAATGGCGATCGTTACAGAGGAGCTTTCAGCCGCGTGTGGCGGAATTGCATTGGCTTTTGCTGCTTCCGGCCTAGGGGCCATGCCGATTTTGCTTTTTGGTTCGGATGAACAAAAAGCAAAATATCTTCCGCAGATAGCCATCGGTGAAAAATTAACTGCATTTGCACTTACCGAACCAAATGCCGGTTCAGATGCTGGAGGAATTCGAACTACAGCTAGGCGCGATGGCGATTATTATATTCTCGATGGAACAAAGCAGTGGATCACAAATGGCGGAGAAGCCAAGATATATACCATTATTGCTCTCACCGATCCTAAACGGGGAGCGCGTGGTGCATCTGCATTTATTGTAGAGGATGGAACAGAGGGTTTTTCCTACGGGAAAAAAGAGGATAAGATGGGCATACGCGCCAGTGCAACAAGGGAGCTTATTTTTCAGGAATGCAGGATTCCGGTGGAGAATCTAATCATGCGGGAGGGTATGGGTTTCATGGTGGCAATGGAAACGCTCGATAAGTCGCGCCCCGGGGTTGCTTCACAGGCCATTGGAATAGCTCGCGGCGCACTCGAAGCAGCTATCGATTATGCTAGAGGGCGCGAGCAGTTTGGGAAACCGGTTATAGCAAATCAAGGATTGCAATGGATGCTTGCTGACATGGCTACAAAGGTTGAATCGGCAAGGTCTTTTATTTACGATGTTGCCGCGCGCATAGACCGCGGAGAAAAGAAAATTTCTAAGCTGTCTGCGATGGTAAAACTCTATGCCGCCGATGTAGCTATGTCGGTCACGACCGATGCTGTGCAGATTTTCGGTGGATATGGTTACATGCGCGAATATCCTGTTGAGAAGATGATGCGAGATGCTAAAATCACACAGATATATGAGGGCACAAACCAGATTCAACGCGATGTTATTGGAAAAGCCTTGATAAAAGAGGCTGCAAAGAAGCGTTAAATAAGGTTTCTATATTATACCACTTCCTGACTAATCCTCTCATTTATTCATTCTACATGTAACATAGGTCAAGTTATGATGCTTCGATATCTCACTTAACTGAGACATCTAGGCTTTTTTCTTTGTATCGAACGAATATTATCTCGTAATTTTATCGTCTTGCTACACCTTTGTTTTGCAATATTCCTCCATCATTAATTCAAAATAATGAGTTTTATTTCTCGTATATTTTTGCGGTAAAATTGTTCTTGCCTTTGACAGTTCGGTAGTATATAATAAATGGCTTTAGACTATTCTTTTCGATTTCGATTTTCATTTACAAAGGTAATAAATTTATGAAAGGGGTAAAAATGCCTAGTTGTGGATGGCGTTATAGCAGAAGAGCCCTCGCAATGCAATCGAGTATCATACGAGAGACCTTGAAGATCGCTAAAAAGCCCGGAGTTATAAGCTTTGGAGGCGGTCTTCCGGCCCCAGAACTTTTTCCTGTGGACGAACTTCTCGAAGCGTGCAAGAAAGTGCTTACAGAAAGACCTGATGAAGCACTTCAATATGGGACTACTGAGGGTTATCCTCCGCTCAGAGAGCTTATTGCTGAAAGAATGAATAAGCTTGGAGTTTCTTGTGAGGCTGATAGAATACTTATCACCGGCGGAAGCCAGCAAGGTCTTCATGTGCTTGGAAGTGCTTTTTTAGATGAAGGCGATTATGTTGTTACTGCACGGCCGACATATCTTGGTGCGATTCAAGCATTCAATTCTTACAGTCCTCGCTATGTTACACTCGATTCTGACAACAATGGAATGAAAGTCGATGGACTGAGAGAGATTATCGAGGGGAAAAAGCCCAAGATGATCTATCTTGTGCCAACTTTTCAGAACCCCGATGGAAGGACTATCCCTAAGGAGAGGCGTCAAGTGATCCTCGAATTAGCGGACAAATACCAGATACCAGTTATCGAAGATGATCCTTATAGCGAGTTATATTTTGAAGAGGTTGTTCCAGAGCACATGATCTCCATGTCGCCTAATAATGTTATTATGCTTGGAACCTTCAGTAAATTGCTTGCGCCCGGCTTGAGGGTTGCATGGCTTATAGCTCCCAAGGAGGATTGTTATGATCGTTGCGTCCGAATGAAACAGGGCGCCGACCTTCATACAAATACTTTAGCCCAGCATATTATATATGAGTTTATGAAGACGGGTGCATTGGATAGACATGTTCTAAAAATTCGTGAGGCGTATGCCAAAAGACGTGATGTGATGGTTGAAGCTATGAAAAAATACTTCCCTGAAAATATCTCGTTCACCGAGCCAAAGGGAGGGCTTTTTCTTTGGGTGACGTTGCCCGAGAAGATAAACACAGCAGAGCTTATATCTAAAGCAGTTGAGAAACTTGTAGCCTATATTCCCGGGACGGCTTTTTATCCTAACGGCGGTGGAGAAAATGCGATGCGTCTTAATTTCAGTAAATCGAATGAGGAAGAGATCGAAATCGGAATTAAGCGTTTGAGTGAGCTTTTTAAGGAAGCTCTTAGCGCTTAAGCCTCTTGGTCTCAATTCTTATATCGAGAAACATATTGACATTGCAAGCATTAGCTTATATTTTTAAGAGTGTGGTTGCGTTTCAGTTTTAATGAAAGGAACATCATGGAAAAACGCAGTGTTGAGAATTTCATTACGGGCTTTTTTCTTGGGGGAGTCATTGGAGCGGGAATAGCTCTGTTATTCGCTCCTGCATCGGGCTCCGAAACACGCGAGCAGATTTCCAAACAAGTAAATCGTATCCTCGAAGAGGGCAAAGAGGGTTCGGAATATGTGAAGAAACTCGTTCAAGACGAAATATCGAATGCTAAAGGTAAAACCGAAGCTGTTAAAGACGCCGTTGAAAAGGGTGTATCGGAATTCAAAAAGCATAATTGATATGCCTTATTCTGTCTCAATAGCTATTTGGGTTGTCGTTGTTGTATTTGCGGCAATAGCGTTTTTCTTCATAAGATTCCTAAGCCAAATTACCAAAGTAGGGCATGAGAGTGAAACGGCATTAAAAACAATTAATGCCAAGCTTCCTCCGCTTATTGACCGTGCTGATCAAATTATGAATAAAGCCGATTTAACCGTCGATAGAGTAAATTCTACTTTGGATCAAATTGAGGTGCCGCTGCAATATGCCAAGATGCTTGGACAAATCGTTAGCGAGTCTAAATCGAATATTTCAGCGAAATTTGGAAGAAGCCTCATGGCTCTTCTCGCGGGTATAAAAGCAGGAAAGGCCATAGTGTCTAGCCTACGAAGCCATTTCTCACGCGGGAAAACCGATGATTCTCTCGAACAAGAATAACGATATTAAGAAAATAGCTATCGTTTGTGGGGGAACAACTTCGGAGCGCGAGGTTTCGCTCAATAGTAGTTCATCGATTAAGGCCGCACTCGATACTATAGGATATGAAGCAGTCCTTCTCGATTGGCCGGAGAGTTCTGTTGTCGATAATTCCGACGAATTGAAAAAATTCGATCTGGTTTTTATTGGCTATCATGGAGGTCCAGGAGAAAGCGGTCTAATTCAAGCAACGCTCGAATTAGCCGGTATTCCATATACTGGCAGTGCTGCTTTGGCTTGTGGTATTTCGATGGACAAAATATATTCTAAGCGCATCTTTGACCAGATGGAAATACCTACGCCGAGATGGTTTGCTTGGGAAGAAAAGAAAGCACCATCGGCAAAGGTTGTTTTGAATTCTTCCAGATTGGTTTTTCCAATTGTAGTTAAAACGCCAAATCAAGGTTCTACAATAGGCATTACAATAGCTAAAAATAGTTCTGAACTCGATGTTGGTATTCAAGCTGCGTTGGCTTATGAGCATAGGATATTGTTTGAAGAGTACATTCCTGGGAGGGAAGTTACTTCGGCAATTCTTGAGGGTGAACAGCTTCCGGTAGTCGAGATAATTCCCAAAGACGGCTTTTACGATTATAAACACAAATACACCTCTGGTGCTAGCGAGTATGTTTGTCCGGCAGATATTTCGGACGAAATAGCGAAGCGGATAACAGATATCGGGAATCGAGCCTTCAAGGCGCTGGATTTACGCCATTATGGGCGTGTCGATTTTCGTTTAGATGGAGATATGCCTTATTGTTTGGAGGTTAATTCGCTCCCTGGCATGACTTCTTTTTCGCTTGTGCCTAAAGCCGCAGCATCTGTGGGTATTACTTTTACGGAATTACTAAATCGAATAATCAATATGGCTGTGGGATAGAATCTTTTAGCTATTATTTTTTAATGGAGGAATCATGTATAATAAAGCTATCCTAATTGGGCGCCTTGGTCAGGATCCAGAGATGCGTTACACGCCCTCCGGAATGGCCGTCACAAATTTTTCGATCGCAACGGACCGGAAATGGCGTGATAAAAGCGGGAATCTTCAAGATGAAACAACCTGGCACGACATTGTATGTTGGGGTAAACAGGCCGAATTTGTTGGAGAGTATTGCTCCAAGGGTCGGTTGGTATTTGTCGAAGGAGAAATCAAAAAGCGTTCGTGGCAAGACAAGAATGGTGTTACCAGGGTAAATGTCGAAATTAATGCAAGGATTGTCCAGTTACTCGACAGCAAGGGAAGAGCTGGTGCTGGAGGTGAAAAACCACCTAAGGATAAAGATGTTGAAGAGAAAAAGAGTAATAATTACGACGATCAATCCACTATTGATACCGAGGACGATGTTCCATTTTAGACGGATTATGTTTGTTAGTCGAAAAACTCAGGGGGCAATAGCTCCCTGTTTTTTTTCAGCAGGAACTCTTTAACTTCAGTGTCTTTTGAAAAGCGGATACATTCATCCGCAACAGCTCGTGCGTCTCGCCTGTCAACGGAACTGATTATCCCTTTAATAAGCGGGATAGTTGGAGGATTAAGCGAGAGTTCGTCTATTCCCATTCCGATAAGCATTATTGTTGCTAAAGGATCGGCGGCCATCTCGCCGCAAAGCCCACACCAGATTCCGTTAAAGTGCGCGGCGTCTATAGTGAATTTTATCAATTTTAAAACCGCTGGATTATAACTTTGATAAAGTTTGCTTACCCTTTGGTTACCACGATCAACAGCAAGTGTATATTGAATCAAATCATTTGTTCCGATGCTGAAGAAGTTAACGTGTTGTGCGATTTCACGCGCCATTATTGCCGCACTTGGTATTTCAACCATGATACCGATCTCTATCTGATCCGAGTAGTCTAATCGATTAGAGCGAAGTTCCTCTTTAGCCTCTTCAACGAGTTGTTTGGCTTTAATAACTTCATCGATGTTTGATATCATAGGGAACATAATTTTAATGTTTCGTCCTACAGCTGCGCGCAGGAGTGCTTTAAGCTGCGTCTTTAAAACCGCAGGTCTATCCAAACCGATTCGAATAGCGCGCCAACCGAGAAATGGGTTTGGTTCGAAAGGTTCTCCGAGAAGCTCTGCGAATTTATCTCCGCCAATGTCGAAAGTTCTTATTACTACCGGTTTAGGGGCAAGGGATTCTGCAACTTGTTTGTAAATAGATGTTTGTTCGGCTTCGTTGGGGAGATTGGTTGTTCTCGTATAAAGGAGTTCTGTGCGGAAAAGCCCAACACCATCCGCACCATATTTAATAACGGCTTCCGTCTCACCGGGAAGTTCAATGTTTGCACCGACGTTAATATGTTGGCCATCGAGTGTTCTAGCTTTTTCATCTTTGTATTTTGAAAGTTTGTCTTTGCGCTTCTTTAAATTCGCTTTTCTTCTTTTATAATTAGCGAGAGTTTTATCTGATGGATTTACTATCACCTTTCCGAGGGACCCATCGACGATAATCATTTCGCCATTTTTTATATAGTTGGTAATGCCAATAATGCCAAGAACGCAAGGAATTTCCATGGTTCTGGTCATAATTGCAACATGTGATGTAGTGCCACCCATCTCGAGTGCGAGGCCAACGAATTTATTTTGGAAAAGCTGAGCTGTTTCTGATGGTGCGAGGTGTTGGATTAATAGAATTCTATCGTCTGCAACCTCGCGTATAATGTGATGAGCCATCCCCATTAAATTGGCCAGAACGCGCCTTCGGACATCTTGAAAATCGTTGGCTCTTTCTGCTAGAAGGTTATCTTCAGCCGCCATCATGGCTTCTATTCCACGTCGGATTACCTGATCGAAGGCAGATTCAGCTGAAAGCTGCATCTCAGATATAACAGCTTCGGTTTCTTCGACAACCGCGACATCGGACATGAGCATAATCTGTGGCTCAATAATAGCCGCAGAAGCTTCGCCCATTGTTTTTGCAATGCTAGCTTGAATTCTAAGAAGCTGATCACATGACTGGGTAATGGCTTTGTGAAATCTATCGATTTCATCCTGAACAATCGATTTTGGGATGCTTTTTTCCTCGACGGTTATTTCACCGCGCTCGATGATATATGCCTGCGCAATGGCAATGCCATCCGATACACCAACGCCGGTCAATTTTTTCTCTTTAATACTCAATTTTCTATAAATACCTAAGCCAAACATAAACAGCAGCAACTACTGTCGATATTAGGACTGATGTTATACCATATTTGAAATATTTACTAAACTTAATTTTATTACCAGATTGCTCTGCGATTCCCGAGAGCACCACATTGGGGCTTGCAGCAATAATTGTGCCGTTTCCACCGAGATTGGCTCCAAGAGACAAACTCCACCAAAGCGCCATAGAACCCACTGCAGCGGCATTGGTTTCTGCCGCCCCTAAAGTTGAGGGAAAGATGTGCTCTACAATACGCGAGACCAGAGGTATCATCATCGCTGTGAAGGGTATGTTGTCGATGAAGCTACAGCATAGCGCGCCACCAAAAAGGAATATCATACTTAAAACTGCAACATTATCTGTCAAATGTGTAAGATACTTAAATATTTCTTCGATAACTCCGACTTGCTCAAGACCACCGACAAGAACAAAGAGTCCACCAAAAAAGAAAAGCGTATTCCATTCGACCTTTTCGAAAAATCTTGCGGGGTCTCCTTTAATGAGAAGTAGCATCAACGCAGCTCCACTCATAGCTACCGTCGCCGGTTCTATATTTAACAAACCGTGTAAAGTAAAGCCTACGATAGTCAATATAAGAACTATTATCGCTTTAATAAGGAGTTTTTTATCTTTCAAGGCTTTATTGGCATCGAGTTTGACAGCTTCAGCACCATCATGTTTTTGAAAACTTTTTCTGAAAAAAAGCCAAAGTAAAACGAGATTTACGAGGAGAATCAGGATAGCAATCGGGAATACATGGAAGAAAAAATCCAAGAAATCATAGCCGCTTGCGCTAGCAATCATGATATTCGGTGGAGCTCCAATAAGAGTTGCCGTGCCACCGATATTTGCTGCTAGAATCAGAGAAACAAGATATGGGAAAGAAGGGATACGAAGAACATCGGATACAAAAAGAACTATCGGCGCGAAAAGGATAACAGTTGTTACATTATCTAGAAATGCGGATATTATTGCGGTGAGAAAATAGAAGATAATAAGAATTTTCCATGGATCGCCTTTTGCTATTTTAAGACCCTTTATAGCGACAAACTCAAAAATTCCGGTTTCTTTGGTAACATTGACCAAAACCATCATACCTAAAAGCAGGAAAATAGTGTTAAAATCAACTGAGGCAAAGGCTTTTTGTTGGGACACTATACCTGCAATTATAAAAATTGAGGCACCCGCAAGCGTGGCTTTTGTCCTGTGTATGCGTTCGGTCGATAAAAAGACATAAACCGTAACGAAAACGAATAATGCAATGGCAACTTTTGGTTCCATAAGATGGGAATTATAAACCAGAAATCGATATACCGCAATACCTAATATTAATTAACTGCTTATTATAATATTCTTAAATAATAGGAAGAAAACAGTAAGACGAATTGTGTTTGTTAGATTATGATATGACGACATCTCTATTGATGCGATCTTTATTCTTAGCAATTTTCCACAGCAAATTGACCACAATATTTGATTTATAGTTACCATGTAACGGTAACGCACAAGAATTTTCATACCTTGACATTATAATAAATGAGAATATATTTGCCACAATGCAAGCGAATGAAGAAAAAAAGACCCGCGTTGGTGGACAGGCTGTAATCGAAGGCGTGATGATGCGTTGCGGTTCGACTATTGCAACTGCAGTTAGGCGGAAAAACGGCGAGATTTCGACCAAGGTTGATAAGATCGTTCCGTGGTCCAAGAGAAATTTTATCTTTGGACTTCCGATTATACGCGGCGCACTGAACCTAATAGAAATGCTTTCTGTTGGGGTCTCCACACTTAATTGGTCAGCGGATATGGCGATGCAGGACGAAGCTGAGGCTAAGGGTGAGACACTCGGGAAAAAATCCCAGACCTGGCCAGCGATGCTTCTTGGACTTGTTTTAGGGATTGGACTTTTTGTTCTTTTGCCGTTGCTTATTGCCAAGCTATTCGGAGTGGAGCGAGAAGCGTTTTTATTCAACCTTGTTGCTGGAGCAGTGAGAATAGTCCTATTTATGGCCTATCTGATAGCAATAAGCTTTCTGCCGGATATCAAACGCCTTTTCCAATATCACGGTGCGGAGCACAAATCGATATTTGCTTTCGAAAATGGAGATGTGCTTTCAATTGCCAATGCACAGAAATACAGAACTTTCCATCCAAGGTGTGGCACGAGTTTTCTTCTTATTGTTGCTGTGGTTTCTATCCTCTTTTTTGCAGTTGCGGATTTTATAATCGCTTCTATACTGGGTTTCGTCCCGACTATATTTCTGAGATTCGCTATTCACCTTGCTCTATGGCCACTTCTTGCTGGACTTTGTTATGAGGTCTTGAAGCTGTCGGCCTTCCTTTCGGAAAAATATCGATGGGCACAGATTGCCGTTTGGCCGGGTTTACTTATGCAAAGGATTTCAACCTCTGAACCGACAGACGACATGGTCGAAGTTGCGCTTTCTTCTTTAAGGGCGGCTGTCGAAGGCGAGGGTATTAAGCTGGAAGAGTCCATCGATGCTAATAGATAAATTAAAAAATCTTAGAAGCCGATATTGGGAACTTACTAAAGAGTTATCCAAGCCCGAAGTGCTTTCCAATTCTAGGATGGCATCCAAACTCGGGCGCGAACTCCGCGAGATTGAGTCGAATCTTCCTCTGCTTGATGAATATGAGAAGACAATCAATCAAATAAAAGAGCATAAAGCTATAATCGAAGAGAACGGAGATGACCTTCTAGTTGAGATCGCTCGCGAAGAATTTCCGCAATTAAAGGCTCGAATCGAAGAGCTTGAACACAAGCTTATTATTGCACTTATACCCCGCGATCCAAATGAGGGCGCGGATGTTATAATTGAGATTCGTGCTGGAACAGGTGGTGATGAAGCGGCGCTTTTCGTTGGAAGTCTTTTTAGAATGTATCTTAGATTTTCAGAAAGAAAAGGCCTTAAGCTCAGCGTTCTTGACTCCAATCCCACCGAGCTTGGTGGTTTCAAAGAAATTGTATTCCAGTTGAAGGGTGAATTCGCCTATAAGTCCATGAAGTTCGAGTCGGGCGTCCATCGCGTTCAACGTGTGCCGGAAACCGAGTCCAGCGGGAGAATACATACCAGCGCTGTTTCGGTGGCAGTTCTTCCTGCAGTAGAGGATGTAGATATCGAGATAAAAGAGGAAGATCTGAAAATTGATACCTATCGCTCATCCGGTGCTGGCGGCCAACATGTTAATAAAACAGAAAGCGCCATAAGGATTACCCATCTCCCCACCGGTATAGTTGTTACCTGCCAGGACGAAAAATCCCAGCATAAAAATAAAGCCAAAGCTTTGGTAGTTTTGAAAAGCCGTATTTATGCTAAACAGCAGCAGGAGCTTAAGGCTGAGCGTGCAGAAGAGCGAAGGCTTCAGGTTGGTTCAGGCGACCGCTCCGATAAAATCAGGACATACAATTACCCTCAGAATCGAATTACTGACCACAGAATAGGCTATTCGGCCTATAATCTCCCCGACGCACTCGATGGGGATCTCGAAGCCCTTATCGAAGCCCTCGAAAAAGCAGACATTGAGGATGCCCTCAATGCTTTGGAATAATTGGTTATCTGATTATTTAGAGGAATCGCGCTAAGCTAAATCCAGTTCTTGGCCTTTATATTGAAGCTGATAGAGCTTGTAATAAATTCCTCCTTTAGCGAGAAGCTGTTGGTGGTTACCCTCTTCTACTAGCTTACCTTTGTGTATGACGAGTATTCTATCGACGTGCTGAATAGTCGATAGACGATGTGCAATTACTATACTAGTGCGGTTTTTGATAAGATTAAGAAGTGCGCTTTGGATCAGTTGCTCGGTTTCTGTGTCAATATTTGAAGTAGCTTCATCAAGAACAAGAATCGAAGGATCGAAGGCAAGTGCTCGTGCGAAAGAGAGGAGTTGCCTTTGACCCGAAGAGAGCGTGCTTCCGCGCTCAGTAACTGGTTCGTCATATTTTTTCGGCAATTTTTCGATGAAAGCCTTTGCATTGACAATTTTAGTGAGCTCTTCAAGCTTTTTGAGTGAAATACTTTCGTTATTCAGGCATATGTTGCTTTTAATATCTCGAGCGAATAGAAACACATCTTGTAGAACAACACCGATATGTTTCCTAAGAGTATCGAGATGCCAATCTCGCAGGTCTATTCCGTCTATGCTAATCGAGCCATTTTGTATATCGTAAAATCGTGATAAAAGCGATATAATAGTTGTTTTACCTGCGCCTGTTTCGCCGACTATCGCAACAGACTGCCCTGGATCGACATTGAAACTAACGTCTTTAAGCACCCAATCCCAATCTGTATCATCTGGGAGGCGTTTATAGGCGAACCACACATTGTTGAACTCGACTTTGCCATCGAGGTTATTAAATGCTATAGGTTCCTCGCGCTCGGTAATATCCGGCTTTGTGTCCATGATCTGGAATATTCGTTCAGAGCTTGCCATAGCCGATTGCATGATATTGAATTTTTCTGCAAGTGCATTAATTGGCTGGAAGAACATCTCGATGTATTGAAGGAAAGCCACTAAAGCGCCCAAAGGTAATAGATTTTGAATAACCTGTCCACCTCCGAACCAGAGTATAAGAGCGAGGCCTATGTTTCTGAACAGAACAATAACCGGTGAAAAAAGGCCATGGACCATTATCTGATATATATTAGCTTTGTAATAATCACGATTGACTTTCTCGAAACGATGAAAATTTTCTTTTTCTCGTGCAAATATTTTGATTACTCGTATTCCGCTGAAATGCTCTGAGATTGTAGCATTAATTTGAGCTATTTTGACTCTGACTTTGCGATACGCATCACGGAATTTAATTCTGAACAACAAAGTAGCGCTCATTATGAATGGCAATAGTGCGAGGATAAGAAGCCCCAACCGCCAGTTCATTACCAACATAAAAATCGATATACCGACTAATTTAAAAAGATCGCTAAATAGCGTGATAAGCACACTTGTGAACATCTCATTGAGAACATTAACGTCGTTGGTGCTACGTGTGACCAATCGGCCCACCGGATTGCTGTCATAAAATTTAAGAGACAGTTTCTGAAGGTGTTTGTAAAGTGCATTCCGAATGTCGAACAGTATATTTTGTCCGACCCATGTCATGAGGTATATTTGTCCGAATTGTGTAAAGAATGCCAAGAGGAGAACAAGAATATAGATTAATCCAATGGTCAAAATGCCGCGTCTATCGAATGCGCGGATTTTCATAAGCTCGGTTCTTGGTATTTCGCGGAGCTTTGAATAATTAATGATAAATTTACTGCTGATTTTGGTTGGTTCAAATTTATCGGAGTGTTTAAAGATCAGCTTTTCCACTTCATCCCGATGGTTTGCTTTTGATAGATCGGCGATATAGAATTTTTCGTGCCCTAAAAGGCCATGGGCTTCGAGTTCCGCTGAATGCTTAGGGTCGAGTTTATTTGCATCTAACAGGAATAGGCCTTCTTCTGCGAGTGGCAAGAGTTCTTTGGAGTATTTTTCTTTGACTTTTTGCACGATGTCGAGACTGTCTTGTGAAAGCTCGAGTTTAGCATTACTGAAAATAATGAAACGGTCTATAGCGATCTTAGTAATATAGGGTTGGCAGATTTGCAAGATCGATAGAAAAAGCACAACAATGATAGCCAATACAATCCATTTTTTGTAGGGTTTGGCATAGACCATCAATCTCTTGACAAGGTTAGAATCGTAAACCTTGCCGAGCTTTTTTTCCTCGTGGAAATCTTCGTATTCCATGCCGTGCCTAGGAGGCATTAGTTACCTTTTTTCTTTCTTTCTTGTGCAAGTAATATAAACTACGAATCCTCGCCGTTATCTCGGAGCATACGTTCAAGCTGTTGTCTTCTATCGATATCGGCATAGATTCCGTTTTTTTCCAGGAGTTGTTTATGGTTTCCCTCCTCGGCTATATGGCCATCTTCGACGACAAAGATATGATCGGCGTTTTTAACTGTGCTAATTCGGTGGCTAATGAGTATGCTTGTTCTGTCTTTCATGAATTTTTTCATTCCGGTCAATATCTTTTCTTCGGTTTCGGTATCAACTGCAGAGAATGCATCATCTAGAATAATAACATGTGGGTCGATAAGTAGCGCACGTGCAATAGCTATTCTCTGTTTCTGGCCGCCGGAGAGTGTTATTCCACGCTCGCCTGAGATAGTTTGGTAACCATCGGGAAACTCCAATATGCTATTGTGTATCTGCGCGATTTTGGCGCATGTAATTGCTTCTTCATCGCTTGTATCAGGTCGCCCGAACTTAATATTATCCATTATTGATTCGGAGAAAAGGAAGCTATCTTGCGGAACAGCGCCGATAAATTTTCTCAGCGGTTCGATGGCTAAATCGCGGATATCGTGGCCATCTATGAAAAGGGTTTCACGAGGGACATTAAAAAGTCTGGGTATGAGGCGCAAGATAGAAGATTTACCGCTCCCTGTGCGACCAATAATTGCTACTGTTTTGCCCGCACGAATTTTGAGTGATAGGTCATTTAGAACGGTGCCAGAACCAGCACCATCGTTGTATTCAAAAGTGAGATTGCGGAATTCGATATCGCCTTTTATTTTTTCGAGAACGAACGGATTGTCGATTTCAATAATTTCGGGTTCGATATCGAATACCTCATTCAAACGCCCCATCGAGGCCTTTCCGCGTTGATAGAGGTTGCTTATCCAGCCGATGGCGATCATCGGCCATACGGCTAACCCGAGATAGGAGTTAAAAGCCACAAAATCGCCCATCGACATACTTCCTAAAATAACGCGGTCACCACCGAGGAGTATCACCAGTCCGAAACTTAAACCTATAACCAATCCGATGAGCGGATCAAACATCCCGGAGACTCTGACCAACCACATATTTTTTTTTCGGTAGTCGGCGTTTTTCCCCTTGAAATGGTTGAATTCGAAATTTTCCTGTGAGTATGCTTTTATCACTCTAATGCCCGAATAGGTTTCTTGTGCGTTATCTGTGAGATTGGCGAAACTTGCTTGCACTTCTTTAAATCTATCGTGGAGTTTTTTGCCAAATACTATTATGATAAACGAAAGAACCGGCATGGGAATGAGAACCCACAGTGTAAGTTTCCAGTTAAGGAGGGCGAGCATTACAACACTTGCGATAAGCATAAAAAAGGCATCGAATGCGCCAACAATCGCCATACCGGACATCATGCGTAAGGCTTCGAGATCGTTGGTAGCAAGTGCCATCAAGTCGCCAATTTTCGATTTATTGAAATAACCTACACCCTGTGACAGAAGAGTTCTATAGAAGCGATTACGAAGGTCAAACTCGATTTTTCTTGAGGCTCCCATAATGAGAAACCGCCATATGAAGCGAGCTCCCCCAATGCCGAGTGACATTAAGACGATTATTCCAGCATATCGAAACAGACCGTTGTTATTTATAGTTCCGAAGGTTAGGCCATCGATAATATTTCTTATTATTTGTGGAATAATGAGCTGGAAAGCGTCGACAAATAACAGGGCGAAGAACCCCCCAGCGAAGGCCCATTTATATTTCCAAAAATATTTTTTTAGTGTTTTGAATTCTTTCATATATGACCACTTGGTCACCGATATACAATTATTATATAAATTTTATTCAATTTGCCTTTGAATGCAAGTGTATAATTAGACCTGTTCTTTCTCCAACGGAATATTTTATGGTGGGAATTTTTGATATTTCGCGCTGTCACGATTTTTGCTATTCTGATAATTTTTTATTAGTGGTTCGATTTTCTTTGTGCAAAAATCCACACCTTACATCTTTACCACACCCGCGCCAGCGCGAGATAACTTTCCCTGAGGTTGTTTTTTTGTTACTCGGGTATCCTTTTTTCTTGGGTTGGCACTTCATTTAGCCTTGTCAATTTAGCAAAATATTCATATATTTATAAATCTTAATATTATATTGATAAAAACAGAGAATAAAATATTTAACAACCATATGAAAGGAACAAAATGAAGCAAATTCTTGAGAAATTCGGTCTAGTTGGCGAGCTTTACGGCGGTTTTGATGGTGAGTGGTTTGGTAATGGCAAGATACTCGAATCACACAGCCCCATCGATGGCAGCCTTATTGGCACAATTCATCAGGCCGATAAAGACGATTACGAGAGAATAGTTAAATCTGCGGAAAAGGCTTATCAGGTTTGGCGCTTAGTTCCGGCGCCCAAGCGTAGTATTCTTGTCCGCGCGATTGCGGATAAACTTCGGGAGCATAAGGATGATCTTGGAGCTTTAGTATCACTTGAAATGGGCAAAATTCACGCCGAGGGCAGTGGTGAAGTCCAGGAAATGATTGATATTTGCGATTTTGCAATCGGTCTTTCGCGCCAGCTTTATGGTCTCACTATGAAATCGGAGCGCGAAGAGCATTTTATGATGGAACAATGGCATCCCTTGGGTGTTGTCGGCATTATTACT
The DNA here is from genome assembly GCA_023145965.1 of bacterium. Lineage (NCBI taxonomy): Bacteria > bacterium. The sequence goes on from JAGLDC010000108.1 coordinate 16,074, forward strand.
GCTTTCAATTTTCCTGTTGCAGTTTGGGCATGGAATACTGCTCTTTCGCTGGTTTGTGGTGATGCGAATATCTGGAAACCATCGAGCAAAACCCCGCTTACAGCTATTGCCTGCACGAAGATTGCCGAGAGTGTTTGCCGTGATCTTGGTGTTAATCCAGCGGTATTATCTCTTGTTATTGGTAAAGGCAGCGATGTTGGTGAAAAGATGCTTCTTGATAGTAGGGTTAAGCTTATTTCGGCAACGGGAAGCACTGCTGTAGGCCGTCGTGTTGGAAGAATTGTCGGAGAGAGGCTTGGCCGCACTATTCTCGAACTTGGCGGCAACAATGCTATTATTTTAACTCCAGACGCCGACATGGAAATGGCGCTTCCTGCGATTCTCTTTGGGGCCGTAGGGACTACCGGGCAGCGTTGCACCTCTACACGCAGGATAATTGTTCATAAGTCGATTAAGGAGACCCTCGTTAGCCGGTTAATCAACGCATACAAACAAGTCAGGATCGGCGATCCACTTGATTCGGACACTATAATGGGTCCCATGATCGATACAGGTGCAGTGGATAATATGATGAATGCCATCGGTCTTATTAAGGAGCAAGGTGGCAAGATTCTATATGGTGGCGAGAAGCTCGATCTCGTGGGCGGATGCTATGTTACGCCTTGTATTGCCGAAGCAAAGAATGAAATGAGGATTGTTCAGGAGGAGACTTTTGCCCCTATCCTCTATATCATTGAATACGAGGATTTCGAAGAAGCGCTCGAGCTTCACAATGGTGTTCCTCAAGGCCTGTCATCCGCGATATTTACTAACAACCTCCGTGAAGCTCAGACCTTCCTTTCCCCGGTGGGTTCCGACTGCGGAATCGCGAGTGTTAATGTTGGCACTTCGGGTGCAGAAATAGGCGGCGCATTTGGTGGCGAGAAGGAAACTGGCGGTGGCAGGGAATCCGGTTCCGATGCCTGGAAAGCCTATATGCGCAGACAAACAAACACAGTTAATTATTCCAAAACAATGATACTCGCTCAGGGTATCAAGTTTGGGGATTAAATAGATAGACTTGGGGGGCGCAAGCCCCCCTGATAGGGAAAAGTCCGAGTTATGTTGAATAAAGATGCTTTACTATTATCTGAGTTAAATGAAAAAACTGTTGAAAGCGAATTTTCATTAGATAATCAAGTTACTCTGTTTTTAGGGGACGCTTTAGACTTTTTTCACTCTATTCCAGACGAAAGTATTCAGTTTATTGTTACTTCACCGCCTTATAATCAAACAGATTTTGTTAAAGATGGAATTGCAATCGAAGACCAGCTTGGGAAATATGCCTTTGTGGCTTATGATTTGTTTGTAAAACATATGTTGTTTTACACAGGTGGTGTAATAAATTTTGGAATAGAGATTTTACCCACAAAGGCAATGCAATCACAAATGTCATCCGACATAGCCTATTTTGAAGGCGATACATATAATATTATGCGACAGGGAAGAAGTAGTCCTCCCGTTCCACTATTTGTTTAGGAATTGAACCATAACCTCTTTGGAGTTATCATGGCACTTTCTCCGCTCGAAATTAGAAATCAGGATTTCCCTAAAGCTCCGATGGGCTATAAACGCGACGAGGTAAAATTCTTCCTCGCGCAGATTGCGGAGTCAGTGGCCGAGCTTAATAAAGAGCGCGATCACCTTACACGAAGATTAGAAACACTCACCAGGCGAATCAGCGAACTCGAGGCCCAATCCGGTGCTATAGGTCAGGCTCTCGAACTAGCTAAGAATGAGGGGCAAGAGATAGTTAATCGTGCCCAAGAAGAAGCGCGAAATATCCGCGAGGGCGCCGATGACGAGGCCCAGAAGGTGATGTCACGTTATACCCAACAAATCAATGAGACCAAGCAAGAGCTTTATGAGCTAACAACAATTAAAGAGGCTTATTTTCGCAAGCTTATGCGTGTTCTCGAGCTACAAGATAAAGCACTCAGGCAATTCGATGAGGAGTATGAAGCTCGCAGGATTCGCGCGTCGATCGAGACACTCGCAGCGGGATTTCGAATCGAATTTCCCCTTTCAGATGAAATAGTTTTCAGTAGATCAATACACAGGAGAAGGCGCGCGTCGCTTTTCCCGATGGATTAAGGAATAAAAATGCACGAAATTAAAAAACAGCTTCAGGAAACAATTCCCTTTATCAAATCGCAGATGAAATTGGAGCCAAGAATCGCTATAATTCTTGGCACCGGTATGGGCAAATTGGCCGACATCGTAGAGGCCGATGTAGTTATTCCGTATAATAAAATTCCTCATTTTAAAATGAGCGCCTCACCGGGGCACAAGGGGAATCTTATCTTTGGCACAATCGATGGTGTTTCGGTCATGGTTATGCAGGGGCGTGTGCATTTTTATGAGGGCTACACTATGAAAGAGATAACCTATCCGGTTCGGGTAATGCAAGCACTCGGTATCGACACTATGTTTGTTTCAAACGCAGCGGGCGCACTTAATCCACTCTTTCGCAAGGGTGACGTTATGCTCATTACAGATCATATAAACCTTATGGGCGACAATCCTCTTCGCGGGTCGAATAATGATGATTTGGGTCTTCGTTTCCCTGATATGAGCAGGGCTTACACCGCTGGCCACCGCAAGATAATCGAGGCTATCGCCCTCGAAAAAGGCCTTCGATTAGCGCAGGGCGTTTTTGTTGCTTTAATGGGTCCCTGTTACGAGACAGCTGCTGAATACCGCTTCCTTCGCGCTATCGGTGCCGATGCTGTTGGTATGAGCACGGTGCCAGAGGTTATTGTCGCTGTTCATGGAGGTATGAAGGTTATCGGTTTTTCCATGTTAACAGATATGTGTCTTCCGGATTCCCTGGTTCCAGCGGAAAGCGACGAGATTATTAAGGTTGTTAAAGAGGCCGGCGATAAGCTTATAGGTCTTATAAGGTCTTCTATACCGAGAATTTCTAAAGCAATTGAAGCTTAAAAGGGGGCATTATGCCTAAAATGATGTCTGTTAAAAACAATTCCTTCGATGAGGAAATGCGGAGATTATATTCCGAATTTTCACAGATGAAAAACCGCGTTATGTTAAACGCTATCAATGTATGGCATCCGCCGACCGATGTTTGCGAAACGGAAGACGAGCTTATTATAACCAGCGAACTTGCCGGTGTTCGAAGAGAGGATATACGAATCCAACTCGACGACGATATAATGCGGATTACAGGTATTCGCAATGAACGAAAACCGATAAATAAAGCGGTTTTCCATAATCTCGAGATTAATTATGGTCCTTTTGAACGCAATATTAAATTTCCGAAGAGATTTATAGGCGGTGAACCCAAGGCACATTTTAAAGAGGGGATTTTGTGTATAAAGATTCCTGTTTCGCCACCGGAAATCAGAAGAAAACTTGACATAGAAGTCGAATAATAGCATGTCTAATACAGAATACTCATTTAAATTAGAAGAAAGTTTAGCGGTTTTACCGCTGATACAAAATGTTGCGTTTCCCGGGCAGATAATCCCGCTTGTCATTCAAGATAAGCAACATATAAAACTCGTTGACGATGTTGTTGCCGATAACAAGGTTATGGCCATGGTCCCAGCTCTGCCTGATAAGGAGGAGACCAGCACCTTCGATAGTTTATTTCGTTTTGGTGTCCGCGGCTCTGTGATGAAGCTCCTTCGATTCCCTGATGGCACATTGAGAGTGCTTATTAAATGCCTCGACAGACTCGAATTTATTAAAAGTATTAAAGAAACGCCCTATTTGGTTGGTAAATTCAAGCTTGTCGAGGAGTTTCGCAGTCCTGGTGACGAGGAATCGGCGCTTATACGGACTATCCTTGCACAGTTCAAAGAGATAGCCAAACTTGCTCCATATCTTCCTGACGAGATACCGGTTGAGGCTTTCAATGTCGAAGAACCGGGGCGTTTTGCTGATTCCATCGCGGCATATATAAGCATGGATTTCCAAAAAAAGCAGTCCCTTCTTTCCCAGCGCAATATATTGCAAAGACTGAGGGATCTCCAAAAATATCTTGCCAGCGAACTTACAGTTCTCAGAATAAGCAATGAGATTCAGGATGAGGCTAATGAATCGATACGGAAGGGACAGCGTGAGTTTCTGCTTCGCGAACAGATGAAGGCCATTCGTAAGGAATTAGGAGATGATGATCGCCCGGAAATAAAAGAATTTCGAGAAAAACTTGCTGGAAAGGATCTTCCCGAAGAGGCTGGTAAAGCTGCTGAATCCGAAATAGATCGACTCGAGCGCATGAATCCAGCCAGCGCAGAATACACCGTGTCTATGACCTATGTAGATTGGCTTCTCAAGCTCCCTTGGCTCAAATCGACTTCGGATAATATCGACCTTTCGTATGCGCAAACGGTTTTAGATGAAGACCATTTCGGTTTGGAGAGGATAAAGGAGCGTATAATCGAGTTTCTTGCTGTGCGTAAACTCAAACCCGATGCCAAATCGCCAATACTTCTTTTCATAGGCCCGCCGGGAGTTGGTAAGACCAGCCTCGGTAAGAGCATCGCGCGTTCGATGGGCCGCGAGTTTTATCGTATTAGCCTAGGTGGAATGCGAGATGAGGCGGAGATACGCGGCCACAGAAGAACCTATGTCGGTGCGCTCCCTGGGCGTATAATTCAGGGTATAAAGCGCGTGGGTTCTTGCAATCCGGTTTTTATGCTAGACGAGATAGATAAAATTGGGCAGGATTTTCGTGGTGATCCGGCAT
>JAGLDC010000109.1 GCA_023145965.1 bacterium
ACGACGGTTCCGCCGGACTTCGAGGTCACATATCTCAATCCCGAGGATTCAGTATGGGTCGGTTGCGAGGATGAAGAGATACTGTTTACTGTCGAGCCTTATGTGCCGGAAAGCCTTATTATATATGTTAATTACGGATTTTATATCGTTGGAGTTTCTCCGGAGCTTTCGGTGTCTGGCGATACCATAACCTACACACCCTCAACGCCTTGGAGCGAAGGTCTCGTCAGTATCGAGGTCCTCGGGCAGAGGCTTTTCTTCAACATCGATATTTCCGATCCGATGATGTTCCCGATTTACCCGGCAGATGGCGCAACCATACCGATTTCAACGAGTGGAATCGAGGTTACATACAATATTCACGATATTCGTTCGGGTATCGATGAATCGGGAATCTCAGTTGTCATTATGGTCAACGCCTTACCCGAAGGATCATTCGGATTGGCTCATGCCGGAGTCGATTATACCGGCCACGAACTCACATTCAATTTCGATGACGCAGGTATCGATGTCGCTTCAGGAGACAGTATCTCGATGATCTTCGCTGCTTCTGATAATGTTCCCGCCATTTATTGCGGGCCGAACACGCGTGTTGAGGACCTTCATTTCACAGTGTGCGATCCCGATTCTGGGAGGCACTATTTGATGGGGTATCTAGTGGATGCAGGCTCGGGGATTCCAATTGAAGGGGCTATCGTTCGGCTTTTCCATTATCTTGGAGGACCGATACCCGGAATGCTGGACACTACCGATATCGAAGGAACATACTCTTTCGATGTTTATTCGGGACGCTATTCGCTTGGGGCCTTCGATCCGATCAGCTCTCATATACCGGTGTTCTATCTGGATAGACCTGATCTTCTGGTAGCCGATCCTATCGATGTTACCAGCCTCGAATCGGATACGATAACCCTCGATACTCTTCACATGATCTCACATGGAACCGGTTTATTTTCGATATCCGGCACTATTATGGAAGAAGCCGACGGCCCAATCGACGCAGCCTATGTGGTCGCTATTTCTAGCGAAGACGACGAAATTCAGGATGCTGTAATCACAGGACCAACAGGCGATTATGAACTCACTGTCACGCCAGGCGATTATTATATACTTGGCTTCCACAATGATTACTGCCCGTCATTTTACGGCGGTTCGTTCGATTATTCCGGGGCGCTCGAGGTGAACATCACAACATTCGATATCTTCGATATCGATTTCGAGCTAATTCCAATCTACAGTGGAGGTGATCGAATTCTCTGGGGCCATATTTTCGGTGAAGATGATGGCAGAATTACCGAATCAATCAGTATCCGCGGTGTGAGAATATACGTGCTCGATGCGCTAAGCGAGCGACCAGTAGGATTCTCGGTCAGTGATTTCAACGGAAATTACAACATAGATTACCTCTCTTCCGGAACATATCGCGTGTTTGCCGACAGAAATGGTTACACTCCCATGACATCGACAGCAACGGTTAGTATAGCCGGTTCGGACTATAATCTCGATATCGAGATGGTTCCTGTGACGGGAATCGAGGAGAAGCCACCGAGAGCTAATTCATTCGATTTGGGACCAATTTACCCAAATCCTTTCAATTCCTCGTGTGTGATCGATTTTTCCTTAGACGAAAAATCCGAAGTGCTCATTGAGGTTTTCGACATGTCTGGTAGGGTAGTCGATATTATTGAAAGTGGAAAACTTTCGCCCGGGAATTATATAACGCTGTGGTCTCCGGAAAAACTCCCTAGTGGAGGGTATCTCATCAAGATGTCCGCAAACGGGGAATTGCTGACAACAAAGGCAATTTACATTAAATAGACTAGTTCTCTATAAACATTTTTCTTTGATGGATTAAGGCTCCCCAGCCGGCCTCGCCCCAATCGGGGGCGGGGCTTTTTTATATGGAAGATATAGGTTGGTCCGAGTGCTCAGCAACATAAAGGGCGCGTTTGGCCGCATCGATAACATCATCGGCAGATGTTGCCGAGCCCATGTTCGCTACTCCTACACGGGCTCTTTGAATTCCCAAGTTTTTTATTTTGGAATAAAGCCTATCGGCAACGCCTAAACTGGAGTCGAGGTCCTCTCCTGGAAGTATCACCGCAAAGGTGTCCCTGTCATAACGAAAAGCGAGATCATAAGCGCGAAGATCATTCCCTAGAATTTCGCCGATGCCCCTGAGAATCCTTGTAACAATGGAGGGAATGCTGTTAACTCCCGGATGAGCTAAATCGCTAATCCTAAGCATAATAAGACCGATATTCGTTCCGAACCGCCGTGCACGGCTCATCTCGCGTTGCAAATGATCATGAATAAGGCTATTTTTTAGCAAGCCGCTTTTGGAGTCCGAAATCATAGCTTGATCTAGCTCGCTTTGCAGAACCCTATAGGAAGTAATATCACGAAGCTGCACTAAGATGCTACCCGAATCGAGTTTAGTCCGGATACATTCGATGACTTCATCCGTATCGGCGGGCTTTATCTCACAAATATCGATTAGACCGGTTTCATCCTGTAAATAACAATCGTCGCAGGGACAATTATCACATTTAAGAAATTCGTAACAGAAGGTTTCCTGAGTGTATCCCTTTTTCCCAAGCAATCGAAGGGCATGCAAATTTGAAAACAATACACGCTTATTCCGATCGATCACCACGATTCCAATTTGGATCTTATCGAGGAATTCCCCGGATAATTCCTTCATGATTATCCGATAACGCAGGTATTACCGCCCCTGTGTTTGGCGACATAAAGCGCTCTCTCCGCAAGACGAACCATGTCCCTTCCAGTAAATGCGCTCGCGGATCCGCCAATACCAATGCACGAATTGATCTCCCCAATGGCATTATGGATGCGCCTAAGCAAGCGTTCAGCAGTCTTTTTTGCAGCATCTTCAGTACAATGTGGCATCAAAACAGCAAATGTATCGCTGTGAAGACGGAAAATAAGATCGTAGCTTCTAGCTGTATCGATGATGATCTCAGCAATCTTCATAAGATGGCTTTCATGCGTCTCTTCGGTATCTCCAGGAATCGAATCAATCGAAATGAACATAAGAGTGACATCAGTGTCTGTGCGTTTGGAGCGATCAAGCTCCTTCTCCAACTCCTCACGAAAACCATCGCTATTGCGAAGGCCAGTTACAGGATCTGTCCCAGACTTCTTAAGCCTATTCTCAAGACTAACATAATCGGAAACATCCCAAACTGTTATAACAAGATGATCGTCATCAAGAGGGTAAGAGCGAACAAAAAGACAAGTGCCATCATCAAAAGTGCGCTCGGCGCTGGCAACCTCGTGGGTCTCAAAAGACATAAAACTCGGCGAACGACCCTCAAGATTAGCTCTCCCCCAAATGGCTTCATAGGAGGTTTTGCCAATAAGCTCCTCGCTCCGTAAAAGCTTCTTCGCCGGTTCATTGATGAATTCAATAATATAATCCCGATTGACTATGAGAAGTCCATCCTCAATAATATCAAGTGCTTTTACAATATGTTCGTTCATCTCTTAGCCTCCTTAGTGATTATTTTAAATATCAAAATACATGACATAAACCAACATGTCAACGAAAAGCTGTCAATAACTAAAAAAATCAAACCTCAAATGTAAATCATAAATGCAAAATAAAAGGCGCTGGCGCGGGTGGTAGGGAAACGAAGGCACGAAATTTGCCATTGCAAATTTCATGACAGAGTAGAGGAATAATGGATTTTTGCGGGTGAAAATAGCTCTATCAAAATTAGATTAGCGAAATAGCAAAAATCGTGACAGCGCCGGTCGTAAGGATAAATCTTAAAAGCGCGCGACTTTTTGATAGGGGATAGTTGCTTCTTATTATTTTTAGCCGCGCACTTTTAATTTTATTTTATTAAACTAATTTTTCGAGTTTGCATGAAAGCCTGATCGTTATTTTGTGTTATAACACACATCTTGCAAAAATATGCACCTGATGGTAAATAGTCTCCAATCATACTTCTTCCATTCCAGGTTGTTTTATAAGTGCCAACTTTCAGGAAGTCCCGGACAATACTTGCTATCCTAATTCCCGCAAGGTTATATATGTCGATGGTTATATACGATTCGAAAGAAACATCAAATTCTATGTCCACTGTAGTATTGAATGGGTTTGGAACCGGATGCGCCAGAAAAAAGCTATTTGGGCAACATTTCAACCCATTTTCGCAAACTATTACCGATAATTCTGAGTCAGCTACACATAACGAATCGCGGAATTCGCTTGTAAGATCGATATAATCCGGCGCTTTTAAAGTATCAAAATAGCAGAAATCTGCCTCGATAACAGCATCAACACCATCAAAAGTCCATTCGGATAAGTCGGAGTAAAAACAGTTATGACCCGAACTACCACTACCAAAATCCAAGTGGCCCTCAGCTAAAACACAAGCATGAGTGAAACCTTCGAAAATGCAATTCCGGGCCGAAGTTTGACTCTTTTCTGAAGTAATCATATTATATTTACCTAAATTTGCATTGAATTGACAAGCGGAAAAATCGCTCTCCCCACGGTTTATAATAGCGGTTCCCGGACCACCGAATATACAATTATAGAATTCCACGCTTGTAAAAACCTCGATTTGGCATCCATAGGAAGAAGGCGTTTGAAAAATACAATTGTCAACAGATATCGAATTATCTTCACTATCAAGCTTTAAACCAGGAGCACCATCAAAGCAAGAACCATAGATACATGACAATGATCTCCATCCAGTTAGCTCGACCGGACAATAAAAATTGCAGTCATTAATTGAAACTCTAGCTCCGCTTTTACAAGAATCACCATCGATGAACATATTATCGCAGTCGATGAAACTCACAGACAATAATGAGCATGCACCGCAACTCCCAGCAGAACCAACCATTTCAACGACACTAGCATTTCTAATGTCGGCATGTTCGATAATAAGACTCCCGCCTTTAAGGGCGAAAATACCACCCAAATTATCATCGATGGTTCCTATTGGCAATCCAATAGAAATTGGATTTTCGACAGTTCCCTTTATGTAAAGGCACGATGCTTTGCCCTCGCAGATAATTTCAGGACCTGCTAGCCCCGAATCACTTTCAGATCGACAACAAGTAACGCTTGTGCCATCCAAAACAAATAGCGTATCCTCAATACCTACAGCAATTTGACCGAATATTTTGACATCGTCCCAAATATGCGTGTTTTCTATAAAACATGTCGCTGTCAAAATTTGAAAATCTTTATATCCAGGTTTTTTAATGAGCAATCGCATTGGAATACTCGGCTCGATATCGAACGGAAGGGCATATTCACCCGAAGTTTTTAGGCTTTCGCTGAAAATAAACCTTATCGAATCGCCTACTTGAATTAAAATCAATACCTGTTCTATAGGAACGCTACATTCGCTCGATGTAATCATTATTACATCTTCTTCCCAGTCGATATCTACGGACATATGAGCTGTATCGAGAATCGATAGACCATCCGAATCCGGGGGATTTGGGAGACTACAGAGTATGTCAAATAATTCATTGTGAGACGGTGAAGATGAAGGTGCAATTGTGCTTTCAGGGAACGCGAGGGCACCATTACCTCTGATATTATAAAAATAGCCCTTACCCTCAGCGATTCCTATACTTGGCTTGAAATACCCAAGACAGGCATCGTAATAAAAAACAAAGCTCGACGAAATCTCCGTGCCACTACCAGTAAAAGTGTGAGATGTCTGCCAGGGTAAGCTATTAGCAGCCATGGAAATCGAGCCAATGGAATTCCATCCATCGATGACATCGATATCCCAGTGAAGAACCCCGGAGCCGAAAATCGAAAATGTATCGGTCGGGGCAGAAAATCTAGCCCAATATCCCTTCGATGGCTCAGGAATTTCTTCACATACATCGATGAATTCATGTAATGCGGGATTCCATTGGAGAACTTGTTCCACTCCTGGAAGTATCTCGCCGAGTGTGCCGTAGCAAACCTCGACTGGAATAGAAATGAAATTCCAGCCTTCGTTAAGATTATAAGTAATTACCGAATCCTCATATTCAAGTAAGATAACTGGCAATTTTACAGTTTTTGTAATGAAGTCCCTTTTTGTGCAAGAAATATAAAGCGTGTCTTCATCGGGGTTAAGGTCCAATGCTGCGGCGATTTCATCAGAAGAAAAACTAACTTGATTACAGCCGTAGGGAATGACTTTGTAAAGTGGGGTTATATCATCGTTGAAATTGGTTGTGACACATATTTTTGTATCGTGAAGCCACCTCGCGGGTCCATCGGCATACACAGTTACATAAAGGCTGTCACCTGTTAAGTCATCGTGAATGTAATAGCAATCAGGGGAGGTCATTACAACATATTTTGAAGGTTCGTTTGGGCCATAAAAGCGAGTGAGTGGATCTCCTAGCAGCCTAGGCGACCAAATAAGGTAATTCCGCCATGCATCGCCGACGAGTTTTTGATATGCTCGAATTCTAGAAACAAAATCATGTGAATCGCCGCCATCGGTTATGCCACCATAATAAAAAAGCGCACCTCGCCCTGTAAATTCATAACCAAACTCTCGGGCGGTTTGGCATCCGCCGGAGATAACACCGGTGGGATAACCCAGCTGGTGAAACAGAAGATTATAAGAGGTTAAAGCCCCTTCCCCTGAACCACAACACCCTCCCCCACTTTTATACCATGAGCCGTAATTGCCGTGGCCAAAATGCCATACAACACCGTATTTATCGTTTTCGAGCGCCGAAACGATTGAATCATTAAGGGCGCGGACTGTCCCGAGTGGAAGCATGCCCATTGTTGTGTCGTGGCAAGTGTAATGCGTAAGATCGAAGCCAACGCTTCGAATAATAGATTCCTGGGCCAGCGCATCGACATAGCCATATATTATATCTGTTGTTTGAGAAACAAACATGAAGTCATTCCAATGGCCACCGGGTAACCATTCACTCTCATTTTGAATAATTCGGTCGACAAAACCTTCAGTGCCATAAGCGCTATAGTTATTAACAGCCCATATCCTTCCAACACCGAGTTGAGGAAGATAAATTGGGAGAGAATATGCAGATTCCGTTATCGGAGGATGTGTAGCATTAAGGAATTTCATTCCGGGAAGACTATCCATATCGCAGTAGTCGGGACCTATCAGGCCAACATAGCTTAAATCGCCGTAACAATCGAAGGTATCAGCTATGAACATTCGTATCCATGTTGTCTCCGACTCTGAGGGATAGATGCTATCGTAGATATCGTATATATCACGAGCGTTGACGGAATGGACTCTCCATCCTTGTTTATAGCGAAATTCGGCCAATTTTGCAGCACATTCTTCGTAATAGCCATTCGAGTGGTCAGCATAGATATAAAGAACTTGATAGCTCGAAGGTTCTGAAATTAAAGTATATGGAAGAGAATGGAGATTCAAAAAGTGTGATAGATATACATCCTCGAGCCATGATTCGAGACTGATTTCGCCATAATCACCATCGGCTGAGAGTCTAAGCTTAACCTTTCTATGAATTCGCAACGAATCACAAGAGGGATTAAACGAGTATAATTGAAAGCGGATAAAGGCTGCGCACAAAGACCTCCAAGGCGATACTCCCCTGACAGTCGCGATATCTTTATAAAGCCAATCATTGGAGGAATACATCAAATTATCCAAACACCATTCGGATTCGCAACCGCTATAGTAGGGCGCGATTTTGATGTCTCCAATCGTAGTGTCATCGACCTCGATAATGTCTAAATGCACATTCTTTGTCGATGGAATAGCGAGGGCAAAATCTAAGATTAGACTTGCAGGAGCATTTGCGGATTCGCCGAAGTTCTTGAACCTTGAATTTGGTGCTTTAATGAAATGGAAACATGAATCTTCGATGAAGAAAGAATCGATTACAATGTCTGGAGTGGAAATAACTATTGTAATAGAATTCGGATTATCCTGTTCGATTTTGATAAAGTTATTTTGTGCGCTAATTGCAGCGACACAGATCAACGCAGTTATTATTGACACATATAATTTAACTTGGTAACGATTAGCTATCTTCATCATTAGCCTTTTGATACATTAATTTAAAGCCAATATATAAATATTTATACACTTTTTCAAGTAATTTATTAATTTTTTGTAAGTCAAAAGAAATTATTTTATTTAAACAAACGATTAGGCAGATAATGAGACGAATTGATGGCGGTATTTAAAGGTAATCCACATATTATTAGCGATGCGACTTTGAGCCAAACTTTCATTCATTTTCATTGCTTTCGAGTCGAAATTCGTATATTCTATTGAAATTTAAGGAGGTATTTTATGTTATGGGCTATGGTCGGTCTCGCAAGTAGTGGTAAATCGACATTATTTAAATTGATGACAAACAAAGGCTCCTCAGGTAAAAGCGGCAAGGGCCTCGACATTGCGGTTGCACATGTCCCCGATCCTCGCGTAAGCGTGCTGGTTGATATATTCGATCCCAAGAAGATAAGCCCTGCCGAAATTGAGTTTGCAGATACTTTAGGTGCGGTTGGTTCGGGGGGTGCTGTTTTCTCCGAGCTTCAATCTGCGGGTGCAATGATATATTGCCTTCGAGCTTTCGATAGTGTTTTCGGTGATCCTACGCCTATAAAGGATTTTCGCGATCTTATGGGCGAATTGGTTCTTTTTGACTTGAATATTCTCGAGCACAAGATGGAGAGCATTGAAAAATCTCTTCGCACTGCCAAACCCGAGGTAAAGATTCGTATCGAGAATGAGATGAAAATTATCGAAGTGCTGAGAGCGCATCTGGAATCGGGTGGCCTCATTCGCGACCTCGAGCTTGATCCCATTCGCGCAGAGATAGTTTCTAATTTCGGGCTTCTCACCGCAAAGCCTGCAGTAGCTGTTTTCACATGCGGCGAGGATTATTATTGTAATAGAGACCGTTTAATTAATGAGTTAGATTCCGCATTCTCAGGTCTTCCCTCACTTGCCATTATGACACTAACCGAGCTGGAGCTTAACGAGTTAGATCATGAATCTGCGGAGATCTTTCGTGAAGAATATAATTTGACTGAGCCTGTTATCGACAGGTTTATCATGAAAGCTTATGATGCAGCGGGGATCATAACATTTTTCACCTGCGGAGAAAAAGAGGTTCATGCATGGCCTATTCGCAAGGGGTCCAATGCTCTCGAAGCTGCGGGGAAGATACACACTGATTTGGCAAAGGGATTTATTCGTGCCGAGGTGGTTTCTTACGAGGACATACTAAAATATCATGGTTGGGCCCAGGCGCGTAATGCCGGGCATCTTCGAGTCGAGGGCAAGGAATATATTGTCGAGGATGGCGACACGATTGTAATTAAATTTGCGCTTTAAAATATGTCCGCTACTCTTGTTGTTATAATTGCTGCGATAATATTTATTGTATCGGTCAGGCTTAAGGTTCCGCTGGGTATAGCTTTCACTGTTAGCGGGATAGTCCTTGGTTTTCTTTCGGGGATGGGTGTTGTCGAGGTTTTATCGACATCGGGTAAATGGCTAATTTCTGAAGACACAATCGGGCTAATACTTATTGTTTACTTTTTGGGTCTCATGGGGGTTATTCTCGGCGAACTCGGTTGGCTTTCGAGAACTGTCAGATCGTTAAAAAGGTTAATACCTAATAGCAAGATAAGCTCTGTTTTACCTGCGAGTTTGATAGGTTTTCTTCCAATGCCAGGCGGCGCGATGCTTTCCGCGCCACTTGTCGAGGAGGGTGCAAAAACGATGGAACTCTCACGGGAGAGATTGACTTTCCTTAATTTCTGGTTCAGACATCTATGGGAATACACATGGCCGCTTTATCCCGGTATTATTCTATCGACTGTTCTTCTCGATGTCCCTGCTAGTAAGCTAATTTCGTCGATGTGGTATCTTTCTGTTTTTTCGATAATCCCCGGACTGGTGATAGGTTTTCGTGGTGTAAAAAACGCAGGCAAGAATGATATTAAAGAAATCGGTCTTATGTTGGCGATAAAGGATTTCTTGATAACGACTTGGTATATCTGGGCTGTAGTTTTTTTCGTGTTATTTCTGGGATTCGAGATACTTCCTATTGTGGCGATTGCGTCAATGATTACTCTGCTTATTTTAAGGCAAAGCGATAAGAAAAGATTGGAGCATCTTAAAAAGGCTTTTTCGATTAAGGTTATCGGGCTTATCGCCGGAGTAATGATATTCAAGGGAATACTTGAATCGAGCGGTACGGTCGAGGTTTTGGCCAAGGAAATAGCAGGTGTTCCCGAGGTAGTATTACTTTTCTTGGTTCCTTTTTCGATTGGGATAATAACTGGTGTTAATTCGGCTTTTGTTGGTTTGGGATTTCCTGTGTTGGTTCCGCTTATAATGAAGAATGGTTTCGATGCGGGGAATTTCGCTTTTGCTTATACCGCCGGATTTCTTGGAGTTCTGTCGAGCCCTGTTCATTTATGTCTTCTATTGACTAAGCAGTATTTTTATGCGAGTTGGTCGGGCATATATAAATTCCTTGCCCCGGCTGTAATTTCCGTTTTTCTTGCATCTATTGTGCTTCTTTTAATTCAATAGATAGTATTTGGCACCAAAAGTGCAATATCGTATATGGCTCTCGGCACCTGCGGTGTGCATTTCCCCTCCTTTCCTTTCCCAACCGCATGCCGGGGGCTTTTTAGATATAAATAACGAGGAGTAATATGGAAAAAACAATATACGGCTTCATTATGGTGATAGTGGGCTTGGCTTTTATCTTGTTTCTTTACCAATTCATGTTAACTGCCAAGATACGTCGTGGTGTCAAGCTCATGCTTAAGTGGTTTGATTATATTATCGATAATCCAACAGATTTCGATTTCAAGACCACCCGCGAATTGGGTGAGGATGTCGATAGATATTTTCAAAGCAAGGATATTGGGAAAAGGGTGATGTATTTCGCGCCTAAGCTCAAAGACTACATTGTTGACAGATACGGTAAATTGCCGGGCGAAACCAATGAGGACGCATTCTGGCGGCTTGCTCATTGGGAGGGTGACCATGTGCGTTTTGATGTCTATTGGACAATGATTCAGGGTGGTTTTGCCGAGTATGCAGAGGCACTTAGTAAGGGCAAACGGCCAACATTCGCGGGTGTTTCAGCACCGATGGCGATAATAAGAAAATACTGGAAGATGTAGAATTAGTTGACAACCCTCGATATTGCTCGGGTTTTTGATATATTAGCGTTGTTTACGCTTTTCGGGATTGCTTACCTTTAAGAAAAAACAGGAGATATCCTATAGTCATTCACAAGCGGACTCGATTAACGCCGATGCAACGGCAAGAGATTTATGATGCCCATTTCAAAAAGAAGAGAAGAGTGTGTGACCTCGCGCGCGAGTATCATGTTTCGAGGCCGACAATATACAAGAGCACAAACGCGCGTTTTCGATGCCTTCACTATGGTATCAAACGACTTGAAAAGGTCGAGGCAATCGAAGAGCGGCTTAAACAGCGTAGCGTTATAACAAGGACTATCCGGGTCAAATGATACACGGCAACACCAAACGGCTTCCGCTTCTCGAAGGCCAGTGAAGAGTCACCGAACTCGGTTTCGTGCAGATAAGATAAGACAATACTTAAATATAAACAATTACAAGCTCGGAAGCCCTGGGCTTTTTTTATAAACAAACTTTAAAATATATGAGGGATTTTCTTGTCGAGTAATAATTGAGGTTAAAATATCTTAACCGGCGAATGTGATTGGCTGGGGAGCAGGGATTCGAACCCCAATTGGCGGATCCAGAGACCGCTGTCCTGCCATTGGACGACTCCCCATCAATACTTTGTTGAATATATTTAGCCGGAATTAACATGTCAAGGTTTTTTTCTTCTGGTGTTCACGCGGTATTGACTTGTTAATAAGAGTTATTATATTGGAATAAATATTCGAGAAGGATTTAGAGGGATTTTATCAGATTTAGTATGACTACAATTGTCTTAATGATATTGCTTCTCTTCGCTGGATGTTCGAGAAGCGAGGGCAACGCGGATGTAAGTGGTTTATCCTCGAAGGAGGAGATTATGGTCAAGCAGGCCGAACTGGCCGGAAGCTGGTATCCTGGCACGAAAAGCGAGTTGCAGCAAATGATAAGTGGTTTCATGGAGAACGCAAATTCACCTGAGATCGAAGGCCGAGCCATCGGGATCATATCGCCTCATGCTGGTTTGGTTTATTCGGGGCAGACTGCAGCTTATGGTTATAAGCTATTTGCTCGTGAGCGGGAGAAATATGCTAATTCGACCGTTATTATTATAGGTTTAAATCATCGTAATGCCGGTTTCAGTGGTATAAGCGTTTGGGCGGAGGGTGCTTGGGCCTCGCCCTTGGGGCAAACTTCCATAGATGAGGCCTTGGCTGATAGCATCCTTAAGGCCTTAGGCGACTCGGGTAGTTTTAGAAAAGATGTATATCGCGGTGAAAACTCTTTAGAAACCCAACTTCCTTTTATTCAATACGCTTTTGGGCCTAGCGTAAAGATTGTTCCGATTATTTTCGGGACACAATCTGTGCAGGCAAGCATTTTACTGGCCGAGGTTTTGTCACATCATGCCTCGCGCGAGGATATAGTCATAGTGGCGAGCACCGATCTTTCTCATTATCACAGTAGCGATTCAGCAAAAACACTCGATCAGAGCTTTATTGACGCAGTTACTTCGTGGGAGCCAGAAAGCCTGATTTCGCGTTTGCAATCGGGCAGGTGTGAGGCTTGTGGTTTTGGCACTGTTCTCACTCTTATGTTTTGCGCAAGAGGTTTCGGCGCAGACAAAGTATTCGAGCTCAATTCCTCGAATTCTGGCGAAAGCCCTCAAGGAGACGAAACTAGCGTTGTGGGATACCTTTCCGCAGCTTTTATGGATAGTAAACACAACGTGAATAAGCAGATAGATGAGACAAACAACGCGGAAAACATTAACAGTGAATACTCATTATCCGAGAAACAGAAAAAGTATCTTTTACAACTAGCACGCAGAACTATCGAGGACTATATAAACAAGGAAGAAATTTATAGCCCAAAACTTCCAGGGGACGAACAGTTGAAGGCTGATGGTGCGGTTTTCGTGACGCTTCATCAAGATGGCCAACTTCGAGGTTGCATCGGTCAGATGATCGCGCAGGGGCCGCTTTATCTGGCTGTTCGTGACATGGCTATTTCGGCGGCTGTGAACGATCACCGTTTCAGGCCGGTAGGGCAAGATGAGCTAGACAAGATAGACATCGAAATATCTGTTCTATCCCCGATGCAAGAGATCGATGATTGGCATAAGATTGAAATAGGCAAGCATGGTGTTTGGCTCAGGAAGGGTTTTAACAGTGGGGTTTTTCTTCCACAAGTTGGAAGGGATACGGGTTGGTCTCGCGAGCAGTTCCTTGAAGAGCTATCTTCGCAAAAGGCCGGCCTTTCTCGGAATGCATATAGAGATTCCTCGACTCAACTTTACATCTTCACCGTTGTTGAATTCGACGAAGGTGAATTCGGATTGCGATAGGTAACGAGTGCTCGAAACTAATACAGGCTGTCGAAGGCCGCTAATTCATAGAGTTTTAGACCACCTCTTTTTCTTTCGCCCGCTTTTAATCCTTCCGATATGGGCACCGCTCCTACTAGGATATTGGGCTTCGGGCGGTAGGGAATCAGAGTGTGGTTATCCATTTCTTTTAGTTCTCGGGTTTTTTCTCGGTGGCTGGATTTACGGTCTCAATCAGATATATGACATAGAGGGTGACAGGATAAACCGTAAGAACCTTCCTCTTGCGCTTGGTTTAATGGGTGTTAATAGCGCATGGATAATGACTATAGCCTCGGCTTTATTAGCTCTTGCTACTGGTTTTTTTATTAGCATATGGACGGGCTTATTCACATTGGTTGGCCTTTTTATGGGCTATTTATATTCTCATCCGAGGTTTGGATATAAGGACAAGCCATGGCCTGCGCTTATTCTAAATGGTGCTGGACATGGGGCACTTGTTTATATTATTGGTTGGTGTTCCGGTGGTCGGTTAGATTGGATGCTGCTGCTGCGTATGTTGCCTTATGCGTTGGCTTTCTCGGGAGTCTATATTGCAACTGCTATCCCGGATATTGCCGGGGATCGGATCACAAAGAAGAACACAGTCGCGGTTATTTGGGGTGAGAAGAAATCTGCTATTATTTCGCTCGTTTTGATAATTTTGGCTTCAGTTTCCGGTGTCTTCCTTTGGGAACCAGCGCTTTTTTTGACAGGCCTAGTCGCCTTGCCTTTTTACATATATGCTCTTTCAAAAGGTGGCACGGCTTTCGTTAGAGCTAACAAAGTAGCGGTTTTGTTTTTAAATTTATGGATTTGTTTCTATGTTTTCTCTTATTTTTTATTTTTGCTTGTAGTTATAATAGGTTCGAGATTTTATTATTCCAAGAGATTGGGAGTCAAATACCCCTGATGGAGGAAGAATGCATTTTTTAAAGAAAGCGATGTTATTGACATTGATATTTTCCTCGATCTTCGCCGAGTCGAACTCGCTGAGAATGGGCGACCATTTAATGAAGCGAGGCGATTTCATGGAGGCACATAAGGAATACAGCAAGGCCCTCGAAGCGGATCGTGAAAATCCTAATATTCTCTGGCGTGTTGGTTCGGCGCTCACTCAAATGGCTCAATCGGAGACCAGTAATCTTCGCCACGACTATCTGGAGCAAGCGACGAATTATATCAATCGAGCTATAGTAGAAAATTCGGAGATTATCGAGGCTCATCTCGAATACGCTCGCGCTCTGGGTTATCTTGCTCTTTTCAAGCCGGATTGGGATGATTTTCGGGTTGCAAGGCGGGTTCGCGAAGAGCTAGCCATTGTTCTCGAAAAAGAGCCGGACAATTCAGAAGCTAATTTCCTTTTAGGAACGTGGCACAGGTGGGTTGGGCCGGTTCCACCGTTAAAGCGCAATCCCAACGATCTGGGGAGTGCATGTGTGGATAGCTCTCTTTATTATTTTCGTAAGGCCTCCAAGTTAGATCCCGATAACCTTTTATACAAACTCGAAATCAGCAGAACCTATGTTTATATTGACTCAGAAGATAAGGCTCGCGCAGGCTTTAACGAGATAATCCACATTAAAGATATTAACCAAAAGTATTTAAATATTGTCGATCAGGCAAAAAGGGAACTTGAAAAACTCGATAATTTGGAGGGTAAATAATGAGAATTTATACAACGGCTATATTGTTTTGCTTTTTAATTTTCTCGGCTTTCGCGCAGCATGTTTCCAAGCGGGATGTTATCTATACTACAGACGGCGAGGAATTTCGTGGAGAGCTTGGCGCTATCGATTCTGATAGTATAGTATTCAAGACTATCTCTGGAGAAAAAACCTTTGCGCGTTCAGAGGTTATTCGAGTGGAGCTTGCCAAGGAACGTCCGGGCGATTGGTGGCTTACCGCAGAAGAGATAGATGATCCAATTCTTAATGATGTTCTTGCAAACCTCCCGAATCCAGAGGATTATCTTGGAGCAAGCTACCTTGTTCTTCATCAATCCGATGAATACACAATAAGCCTCGATGGCACTGTCGAACATGTTTCTCGACTTATCACTCAGGCCCTCACCGAGCGCAGCAAGGATGAGATTTCGCTTTCGCACATGATTTATTTTGGTGATCTTGGTAGCGGCGAGTTCATTCACGGTAGAAGTATCGCCCCAGATGGTCGTGTGCTTCATTTGGATGAATCGGCAATCGAATCCGGTCCCGTATTCGCATATATCCCCGAATATAACCGCTTGATGCTTACTAAATGTGCATTGGGTGAGGTTGCTCCGGGAAGTATCGTCGATATTTCCCAAAAAACTGTTCAGCGGTATTCAAACTCGCTTGATGCTTTTTATTCGACTGAGTTTTTCAGTGGAGAAGAGCCAATTATATCGAGAGAGCTTGTCCTAAGAGTGGAAGCCGGTGCACAAATACATTGGGCAGATATAAACTGGCCTTCGGCTTGGCCAAAATTCGATCTTTCTGACGAGGGGCAATTCACTATATTTCGCTGGTCATTGAAAGATATTCCGCCAATAATTGCTGAATCGAATATGCCACCGGACATTAAATTCACTCCGTCTATCCTTTTATCGATAAGTAATGGTTGGGAAAAGATTGCTGCAGATTTTGCTCTCGCGCTCGATGAAGCCCTCGACAATCCCGATGAGATAAACCGAATAGCAGGTGAGCTTACGAAGAAGAAAAAAAAGCCTGCAGATAAAGCTCGATCTATTTACAACTGGGTAGTCAGTGAAATGCGTTTTATCCCCGCGCCATCGCAGCTTTATAGTTTTGCACCTAAGATGTTAAGTATTGTTCTCGAGAAGCGATATGCTAATGATCTCGATAAGACAGTGCTATTCTATTATCTCTGCAAACAGGCTGGTGTAAAAGCTGATATTGGTTTTGTTTCTAAGCACGAATCCGCTTTCGATAGAGAGGTTCCTTCACTGGGTTTTGTTCCTACACCTGTTGTGCGGCTCGATTTGGAGGGGGATGAGATTTGGGCCGAGCTTTCGAGCGAAAACATGCCCCTCGGCGTGCTGCCTAACTCGATTATGGGTGAACCGGCGATTATCTTCAGGGAAAAGGGTGTCGAGTTTATACGAGTCAATCCACCCAAAACGATCGATGAAGGCGAGAACGAATATCTTGTGGGCAAAATAGATATTAACGGCGATCTCACGGCTGAACTGGAAGTCGTATATAATGGAAGCCGGCAGGAGGAGATCAGAGAGTTAAAACAATCTACATCGGAGGAAATTCGGCGAGAGATGGAAAAGCGCGCTTCGCAGGTTCATCCAAATGCTATCCTCACGGAATGGGAAATCGAGGGTATAGACGATTTGAGTAAGCCTATTTCTGTGGAAATCGAGTTTACCGTTCCAAATTATGCCATCACGGCCGGAGACAAATTCCTTGCATTCACTATTCCTAACTTGAGATATTCTGCATGGGGAACCGGGAAGCCATCGAGAGATTGGCCAATTTGGTTCGATTCGCCATACAGGGGAACTCATGATGTTACAATCGGACTTCCCAAGGGATACGAGGTTTATTATATTCCAAATGATACTTCGAGTGTAGCAGATTCATTGCTTTATAGCGCTAAATTCAAAACTAAAAAGGGTAAGTTCCATTTCTTCGACGATTATGACCGTGGTCGCTTTGCTTTCCCTCCGGACATGTATCCAGCCTATCAGGATTATCGCAGAGTGCAGGCCTCCGTGGCTTCGGCATGGATTGTTCTAACGAAGAATTGAGATGGGATTTCGGCACGGCATATTTTTTCTTTTATTAATTCTGCCCTGTTTAGGTCAGCCCGAGGTAGAAATCAAGACCCAGTTGAGTCAGCAGAGAGCGGAACTTCACAGATTAAACAGGGAAAAAACCTCTTTAACTGATTTCCTCGATGGATTATACCGTGAAAAAAGCCTAATTGGCGATCTGCTCGATGGTTTGAACAAGAAAGAGAGTTTAATCACAGGCGAATTAGGTGCGCTTTCGGATTCTCTTGCAAAGGTTCGAATTCGTTTGGATTCTGCTGTGGTACTACAGGAGAATGTTGTTCGCACACTTTATATGAATGGTGGTAGCGAGGATGTTGCTTTCATTCTCGGAGGGAAGAACTTCGGGGATTTTCTTCGTAGAATAAATCTTTTTAGCTTTCTGGCAATCGAGAGAAGCAGATATTCTAAAGAGATAGAGCAAAATAGACAGTTGGTGGGAACTCTCGTCGATTCGACGAAAGCTCTTCTGGATTCTGTTAAGATTATTAGGGATTTGCGTCAGGCCGAGCTCGATTCACTGACTCATCTCGAAAAACGCAAGAAACAGACTCTCGACAATATAATAAACGATGAGGCTGAATATAGGAATGCTATTGCGCGGATGGAGGAATCGCTGAAAGAGCTGGCCAGGAGGCTCCCAAAACCGGTTCTTAAGGGTGATTTCGCCAAATCTAGAGGCGGTATTCCATGGCCATCTTCATCCAGAAAAATAATCCATCCCTTTGGTATAATTAAGGAAAAGCGTTTTGGGACAACCTTTAAGAACGCGGGCATCGATATTGCTACCGAACCCGAGGAGGAGGTTTTCGTTGTCGCCGATGGATCTGTGGCTCAGATATATTGGCTTAGGGCTTACGGGCAAATAGTTATTATCGAGCACGGAGGTGGTTATTTTACGGTTTATGGCAATCTTGGCCATGTCGATGTTGCGCAAAATCAGAAGATCACTTCGGGATCGAGAATTGGTAAAACGGCGTCCGATGGCTGGCTCGAAGGCGCGAAGCTTCATTTCGAGATTCGCAACGGAAGACAGGAGGTGAATCCGCTTGACTGGCTCGTATCGGCCTGAGTTTCTGAAGGAAATACCCGGACAGGACAGGCTAAAAAAAATGCTTTTCAGGACCATCGAAAATGGGAGGTTGCCTTCGACTATGCTGTTTCGCGGAGCAAACTTTCTAGGGAAGTTTGCCTCAGCGTTGCAGCTTGTTCGTTGGATCAAATGTCAAAATCCGGTAGAATGTGATGGCTTGTGTCATTCATGCAGATTAATCACTAATCTTGACCATCCGGATGTCGAGATAATCATTCCACTTCCGACGGAACTAGACAACAAACCAGAGAAGATAGCCACAGTCTTATCGAATATGGGAAGGAATCCACTTGCGCCATATAGATTCGATAAGCCGCCTAAGATCGGCATCAATGCTATTCGCAAGCTAAACGAAAGCATCTCGCTCACGCCAAATTATGATGGTGGGAAATGGGCTATAGTCCGCGATGCCGACATGATGACCCTCGAAGCATCGAACGCCTTTTTAAAGACACTCGAAGAGCCGCCCGAGGACTCTTATATAATTCTCACAAGCTCCAAACCTGATTTTTTGCTTCCAACTATTCTCAGCCGCGCCCAGTCTATACAATTCCGGCGGCTTACAAGAAAACAGATATCCGATTTCGCCATATCGACTGGGATACCTCAACCCGAAGCTCAGAAGCTGGCTTCGCAAGCCGATGGCAATCTCGAACCAATATTTGCCGCTGGTGATGAAGTAGTGATAAGAACTCGCGAGCTTGGTGAGGATTTGTGGGCTGTCATGTTCTCCGAATCGGACCTTTTGGCTTTCGATTTGACAGATAAAATCGTGAAAGAAACATCGCTTGTGAAATCGATTCTGGAAAATGCAATCTCGTTCTTCAGGGATCATCTTTTAATGCTGACAGGTAACGATTTCCTTATCGCGAATACACCTCAAAAGGCAAGATTGAAAACCGCAGCGGAAAAATTTCAATATACCGACAGACTGATAGATACAATGAATCTACTCGAAAATAAGGCCAGAAGCCTTAGGTTTTATCCTCAATATGACCTTTTTATTTTAGGAACAATCACCGAAGGAAGAAGAATTTTGAAAGGGAAGAGTATTTATGGGTTTTAGGTTCTTTTTAACGCGAATCATAGTTTTCTTATCGATAGGGATTTCACTCGCGCAGGAGCTTCCTCCACAAGTGGGTGAAGCGAAAAAGCTTTTTTCCTTCGCCCAAGATAAATCGATTATCGATTTTGCAGTGGACAATTCACTGAGATTATATGTCTTAAGTGAAAACGAGGACAGCATCGAAGTTTCGGTATATGATACAACCGGTAAGCTACTGAGCAAAATTCCGAAATATAAGGGTGCTATATCTGGTTCTGATGCGCTCCATTTACAGGTTTCGAATGATGGTGATATAATTGTTGTTTGGGGTATCAATCTCGAGTTCGATATGCCTGTTAACTGGATTTTTACTGCGGAAGGAAACGAGGTTTTATCCGAGGACAACCTCCTGAAATATGCGGAATGGCTGCAGGTTTCTCCAAGTGGGAAGTTCTTTACGTGTCAGGGTTATAAAGGAACTTCTGGTATATCGGCTATTTACGATATCGATTGGATTCCACTTGAGTGGGAGAGTAAATCGGTTAAACATGGTTATTTTGTAGGAAAAAGAGATGACGAAGACCTATTGCTATTTACAGAATCTGATTCGCTAGAAACCTCACTCGCTTTGATTAAACTCCAATCCAGAGAGGTCCTTTTCTCTGAACAATTGTCGAGAAAAGAGTCTTCAATTATGCCTTATCGATCGAGAATAGCTTTCTCCGAACGGCTTTTTGTTATGAATTATTCCGTAGAATTAGGTGAAGACATCTTGGGCTTCGATGCCTTAACCGGCCAATTATCCTGGATTGCCGATTGTCCAATCAAGGCCTATGATTTTGCCTTTTCCGATAGAGAAGGTTTTTTGGTGGCGTATGGAGGTTCGAGTATCGTAATCTATGATGATAAAGGCAAAGAGTTGGTTTTTTCACAAGTGGGAAAGGATGGATTTGCGGTCTTTGGCCATGGCATTCCGGATTTTTGTTTCTTTGAAGATCAAAGACTTGCTGTTGCCAATTTCTCGCAACCGGGTGGTCGGACTCATTCGGTTATTTTGTCTTTCGATGAAGACTGGAATTCGCGAGGTGCTGATATAATCAACGCCAATTTTGAGGGATTCTCCAACCCATTGGGCGAATTTATTGCTTTCAATATTAATGGTGAAGTCGGGCTTTATAGGTTGATGTCGAAATAGGTGGCAGCAGATATTAAAAGACTATTTCAACCCTCAGCATTTTGGGTTGGTTGCTCTGGTATTCTCACTCAGACTCTTCTTTTTCGAGAGCTTTCGCTTATATTGCGTTCCAATGAATTAATACTCGGTTTATTGCTGAGTGCATGGCTACTTTCAGCGGGTTTAGGTGCGATTTTAAGGCCTCAGAAGATTAAGCCCTTCAGTCTAATTCTTATAGTTCTGCTATCGAGTTCTTTTTCTATACCCTGGCTATATTTTGTAGCGAATTTATTATCTCCGGGGATTGGTCAGTTATGGCCTTTTTCTCGGGTGATATTTATAATCGTGCTTGTCGTTTTTCCTCAGTCATATTGGGTTGGTTCGGCATTCAGAGCTCTTTCAGAGAAAAGGGCTTTAGGTTCGGATTCTTCACACACATACATTTTCGAGGGGATAGGCTCTTTTTTTGGGGGGCTTATAAGTCTTTTTATCGCTGGATTGGTTAGACCAGATATAGCATTGCCTGTTTTTTCCGCAATCGCAATTTTATCTATGAACCCTCATGATATCGATCTACCGCTCAGGCGTTTTAGACTCATTATCTCTTTGCTTCTGGTCGCCGTGATTCCCTCGCTGGTTTGGGTGAATTCGACCCATGCACGCAAACTCAAAGGGGCAGAAAGCGTAGAGAGGTTTGAATCTATACACGGAGCTATCGAACTTATTGAAAATATGGGCGAAAGCTCACTTTTTCACGGAGGTATATATTTAGGAAACAGCGGCGATTCTATTCGAGCGGGTGAAATTATCCATCCACTTATGGTCACTTCGCCGAAAAACCCAAAGGTAGCAGTTGTCGGAGGGATTCTTCAGGGAACTGTGAGGATAATTGGACAATATGAGCCGAAAGAAATACACGTTCTTTTTGAAGATAAAAGGCTTTTCGATGTCTGTGTGGCGAGTTTTCGAAATTTCAGGTTACTCGCAGATGAGGATATTAGTGTTCTATTTGGTGACCAAAAACGAATGATCAAACAGCTCCCGGAGAAATTGGATCTTGTTTTTATATACAGCGGCTTGCCTTCATCATTAATGGAAAGCAGGAACATGGGAGTGGAGGCATTCGAGTGTATAGCTGAGAAGTTAGATAAAAATGGTCGCCTTGCCGTGGGCTTACCAGTTAGTCCTAACTATTTAAATCCAGAGGAACTGGCATTAATAAGCAGCCTGCTTGGGGCCTCGCGGGTGGCTTTCGGAAGTGCGTCGGTTTACATTGTTGATGGAAGTGCGATAATTATTGCTCCGGATAAAGGCGAGTTTGGTGATTTGATAATCGAGGGACAATTTCTGCCGCCAAAAGGGGAGAACATCAACTCGCAGATGATACGTGAATCCTTAGAGTCTTTCAGGCAAGCCGAACTCGAGGTTCGCCTTTCTGAAATTTGTGTTTCTCCCAATTCTGACAAAAAACCAATTGCTCTTTCACTAGGGATAAAGTTATGGGAGAGATTAGCTGGAGGTTCGTTACTTCGCTCGATCGCGCAAATTCGATATAATTTAATACTAATATTTTTACTTTTGATATTTTCATTTCTTTTGATGCTGAAAATTGCTTTTAAAAAAGAGCGGCTATTTTCCCTAGGAGCTATCGGAGCAATGGGTTTTTTTGGCATGGGTGCAAGCATGGTTCTTATGTATAGTTTTCAGCTTGCTGTTGGCCGCCTTTATTCGGCGTTAGGGCTTCTTTCATCGATGTTCATTTTGGGAAGCGTAGTAGGTGCGCATCTTTTTTCTAAGCACAAGGGAAAACCAATTATTTGGCATTTGTCAGCACTCTTAGCAATTCCCATCGGGATATTTGCGCTTAATCTCGGTTCGTTGATACCTTCGTTAATAGGGGCTGTCGCGTTTTTCTGTTTTTCAATGCTCTTCGTTGGATTTCTTTGTGGGGGATATTATTCTATGAGTCTGAGATGGGCATTCGCAAATGGTTTTTGGGGCAAGAAAGCCGCATCTAAAGCTTATACACTCGATCTTTTAGGTGCCTCTCTTGCATCTCCTCTAGTGGGTGTTGCAATTATTCCTCATTACGGACTTGAAAGAACACTTTTAATAATTTTAATTTTCATTATATTTGCGGGGATGAGAATTTCAAAAAA
The DNA here is from genome assembly GCA_023145965.1 of bacterium. Lineage (NCBI taxonomy): Bacteria > bacterium. The sequence continues at coordinate 22,788 of JAGLDC010000109.1, forward strand.
AGCTATCAATTGGAGGAAAAATGGCCAATATGAATAAAATGCTCAAGCAAATGCAGAAGCTTCAAGAGGAGATGGCTCGTGTTCAAGAGGAACTTGCCGGCCGTGAGATAACTCATTCCTCTGGTGGTGGAGTAGTTACCGCCACTGTCAATGGCAAACAGGAGCTTATTGACATAAAGATTGCGCCGGAAAGCGTGGATACGAAAGACATAGAGATGTTGGAGGATATGATAATTGCCGCAGTTAATGGTGCAATTTCCGAATCGCTAAAAATGGCACAGGAAGAGATGGCTAAAGTTGCCGGATTGGGCGGAATTCCTGGCATGATGTAGAATTAATTTTCTATTTTCGCATCGAAAGCGGAAAGTAAAGAAATTACTCCTTCAGGTATTTCCTTTTTTGTGGATTTGGCATGCCCCTCGGTCGAGGGCGCTGGGCTTTCTTCTGTCGATAATTTGATTCTTGTTCCTTCGCCCAAAACCGTGGTTACAGCTTTAGAAAGCTCATCGAGATTTTCTTTTTTCTTGAGTATATTATCCACCTGAAATTTGAAGCTATGTGGGAATTTAAAGATAACGCGTCCTTCGTCGAGTATAAATCGAGCTTGCCGGAGCATCTCGGCTTTTCCTTCTCCCCTCGAAGATTCAAATAGTTTAATTATCCTATTAAATTGGGGATCTATGGTCGTTTCGGGAACCTCGCTGTCATTGACCAAAACCTCAGCCTCGGGACGAAGTCTTGGAGAAGATTGAGATAAAGTTATCGGGGCTTCATTTTTGGATTCGACAATGACTTTTCGAATGTCGGCGGTGCTATCGATAGTTGCAATATATATTAAGGTTTGCTCGAGTAAAAACCTCGGCGTGCCGGAGGATTTCAATTTAGCTTGAAGTCCGGAGGCTAATTTGGCCATCCTTAGTATATCTGCAGTGTCGATTTTCTCGGCAAATCGCGCATATTCCTTGAGTGCTTTTTCGGAAACGCCCTCCTGATCAACGCCAATAGCCGCCATAAGCGCGCCGTGAAAATGCATCGAAAGCCCCGATGCAACTTGGGTTATGTCGATTCCTGATTCAAGAAGAACATCTAGTTCTTTTATTGCACATGCAGGATTTTCATCGGCAATGCATTTTGATATTTTTGCGAAGGCATCCAGTGGCAGCACGCCCAAGATTGCGGCGACTTCGTCTGAGCTAAGCTCGCCCTTTGGCGAATATGCTAAAATCTGGTCGAGAAGCGAAAGGGAGTCTCTCAGACCACCATCGGCGCGTTGGGCGATTATGAAAGCAGCATCATCGGAAAGTAATAAGCCCTCCGCTTTAGCTATAGTCTTAATTCTCTCGGCGATAACATCGGTAGGGATCCTTCTAAAATCATATCTCTGGCAGCGGCTGATAATTGTCGATGGCAACTTGTGGGGTTCAGTTGTTGCGAAAATAAAAACTACCCGCTCCGGAGGTTCTTCGAGTGTTTTTAAAAGCGCGTTAAAGGCCTCCTTCGTGAGCATGTGAACTTCATCTATAATGAAAACTTTGAATCTCCCTCGAGGGGCATATTGCACACGCTCTCTGAGAGCCTGTATCTCCTGAACTCCCCTATTAGAAGCACCATCTATCTCCAAAACATCGGCATTGCGTGAAGCAGCTACCGAAACGCAGCTCTCACACTCTCCGCAAGGTGTAGGAGTAGGTGCGGAAAAACTCTGGCAATTTAATGCCTTAGCAAGTATCCTCGCCATTGTCGTTTTTCCAGTTCCGCGCGGGCCGCAAAACAGATACGAATGCGAAATGCGATCTTTGGTTATCGCCTTCTTCAGCGTCTCAGTGATATGTTCCTGCGCTGCAACCTCATCAAAATTTTGTGGTCTACACTTTCTCGCTAATACTAAATAAGACATAATCCTCCAATAATAAGGAATTAATATAATCAGAAGAATAAGGTTTCGCAATGCCTAAGGGGAGCTGGCGCGAAATTTACCTCGGAGCAAAATGGTAATCTAAAAGCAGAATGCTAGACCGACCGGACGCAAGCGTCGAGCCAAAGGCTCGACAACCGACGTCCCTCAAGGAGGATTTAGGATTTCAAAAACACCAACCATTTAATCTGTCTTAATTGCATTAATAAGTTTACTCTAAAAAAGATTTAGTATCAACTAAATGTAAATCCATTAGAATAGCGACAATATTAAACATCCCTTGACCTTACAATTTCTTTCGGTATATTTTAAGTAGATAGAATTATGGATAAAAATATTTGCTTCACAAAAGAAAGAGTTGATAGGGGTGTCATGTCCGATTGGACATCAGTACTCAAAGTAAATCCTATCCCGGAATTACTCGAGTTTAACGAAATTGGATTGATTAACCGTGTAAAGCGTGACCTTCTTTCGACACAGCAAGATTGTCCATCTGAACCTGTTTGTGAGGCTATCACCTATAAAGCGATAGCCCGCCGTCAAAAACCAGATGGAAGCTGGCGCGAATCCGGAAGTAAAAAAAATGAAGAGGTTTGGACTTTTATAACTACACTTCGTTCACTCTATCTTCTTCTAGACCTCGGGTCGAGTATAAACGATGAGATTTTCGAGCACGGCGTCCAATACCTCATTGGCACACAGACAAAAGAAGGCGATTTTCGTGGTGCTTACGGTGCTACTATCCCCGCCCCTGATTATACAGGTATGGTTCTGGATGTTTTTCTCAGAGGCGGCTTCGATGACGACCATATCATAAATAATGCCTTCGATTGGCTTTTATCCATTCGTAGAAACAAAGGCGGTTGGGCGATACCCGTTTTGCGCAGCAATTCTAAAAAAGATCCCTCGAGTCATAATGTAACAGGCATGACCCTTCGAGGTTTTGCCTCCGATCCGAAAAAGCAGCATGAAGATGTCGCCAAAATAGCTGCCACTTTTCTCGCTGAATCCTTTTTTAAACCGGATGATTATCCCGATAGGCGCCGTGCAGAGTATTGGGGCAAATTAGCATATCCATTCTGGTTCACCGATATTCTCTCCGCGATGGATGTCCTTTCTCGGCTTGGATTCGGTCTAGAATTTGGGCGCATTGAGCGCGCTTATCAATGGCTTTTAAAACAACAACAACAAAACGGTTTTTGGATTAATGAACTCCATAAGAGGGAGAAAACTCCTGACCCATGGCTCACTTACGCCGCCCTTAAAACTATAAAATCTTTCAACGAGTAATTCCCCGATGAAAGAATCAATTACGACAGTCTATCTTGTGAGACATGGAGAAACTGTTTCTAATGTCGAAGGTAGATTCCGGGGAAGAGTTGAGATTCCTTTGAACAGCGATGGAATTCATCAGGCCCATGAACTAGCCGATTCTCTATGCAATATTCCTTTTTCTGCGATATATTCTAGCCCGCTTCCGAGGGCAATGCAAACCGCTGAACCAATAGCTCTGAGTAGATGCACAGATATTATTCCACATCCAAAATTCAATAATATCGACCTAGGAGATTGGACGAATAGACTAAAATCGGATATAATGGCAGAATACTCCGAGCTTTGGGAAACATGGATAACGACCCCGGAACACATGCAGATCCCAAATGCTGAGACTATCGAACAGGTGAGAATGCGTTCATTTGATGCTATAAAGCGGCTTGTTGACACTCATTCAGGCGAGCGCTTCGCGGTAGTAACCCACCGAGCTGTCTTAAAACCACTCATCGCCGCGCTTTTAAATATTCCTGAACCATATTTCTGGAAACTCCATCTGGATACGGCAAGTTATTCTATTTTTAGATATTCAAGAATTAGGGGCTGGACGTTAATCAACTTTAACCTTACACATCACCTTTCAAACTGTAGCGAAGAGGTTTTTTAGGTTATTAAAGGCAAGCGAGCGAATATGCGTATTATATTAATGGCTTTCGCTATATTAATCTTATCCTGCTCACCTAAGCCTTCATTTGAGGTGGCAAAAACGCTATTCGAAGAAATAGTCGAGGCAGATTCCACCCATGCTGAAAAGGTTATTTGCAATAATTGGGTAGCATTCGATGTTCTCGGGAAAGCCTTCGAGAAAGATTCGAGACCTTCCGAATACTACGGTTTATTTACAACTTTCTTTATGGCTTCGACCAACCGTTCTCTCTCCGAGGCCAATAATATTAACATTTCTGTTGCTCTGGAATACATGGGCAATTTAATCGCCTCGACTCGACCGGGGGGTATTGTTGTAGTCTCGGGCGATGAAAACTACTACCTTGCTCGTTTCATTCAGGAAATCGATAAGAGGGGAACAGATATAGCTGTCATAAATCTGGATTATCTTGGCAACCGGGAATATCAAAAGTATATCAAGAAACATCATGGAATAATTCTTTCTCGGGAGTTAATTGAGAGGATATCGAAGACACACCATAAAAAGCTGCTGCACGAAATTGCGGTAAAATGGCTAATAGAAGAAAGTGGACGCAGTGTTTTTTTGGGGATGGAATTCCCTATTTTACCTTTTAGTGAAAGTTATCTTGTTGGACCGGGCAGGCTTTATTCGAGTGAATTAACTCCGAAAACCCATAAGGAGTTTTTATTATCTCTTTTCGCGGAAGGTTATTCTTTTAAGCAAGCCAACAAGAATTGGGATAAGCTCTCATCCTGGACGCAAAGCATGATTCGGACATATAGCGATGGATTAAACCATACAGCTATTAGTTGGTTTGAGATGGGTGATACGGTTTCCGCCGAATCCCTTTCTGTAATTGCATTTGAGCGCCTCGAATATGATTGGCAACCTGTAAAATTATATTTTGTATTACATGGGAATTTAGGCATGGAAGAACTGAATATGCTTATCATGAGGGTAGAGCGGTATTTATCGGTTTATCCGGATGATCGAAGAGCTGTTTCTGTTCTGGCGGATTTAAAAACACAAACGAAACGGTAGAATATGGGAGATGAAAAAATAGGGGTTTCCGGCAACGAATTTATGCAGGCCTATTCTGCGGTTTTAAATTCGCGTTTTGTTGGAAGAGAGAGAATCACATCGCGCTTCAATGAAATACTCGATTATCCCCGCACAGGTAAACCGATGCCTACCGTTATCCTCCGTGGACAAAGCGGTTCGGGAAAAAGCTGGCTATCCTGCCGTTTTGCACAGGAGATAGCAGAACGCAGAATTCCATTGGTTGTGCTCGATGGTCGCTATCAGGTTGCACGACTTCCCGGGGGTTTCGAGTTCATTTCGCGGGAGTTAGATAATCGCTATGAAATAAAGACCCCGAGATTCAAGAAAATTTATGGGATTTATGCTCGACGCTTCCTGGGTATAGATTCTCCAGATAAACCTAAAGAGGTTAGTTTATTTAAGGACATTTTAAGGTCTTTTATAAAGGACCACGACGAGGATTCGCCAATACCAAAAGCTATCCGCAAGCTTCATGGAGAGGATTGGGAGAGGGTTTTGCCATCAAAACCTGTTTATGAGCATCTTAATTGTCTTGCATTGGCTCTTTCTGAGGATATTGAATCCTCTACACAAAGGAAAAAATATCCTTTTGTGGCTTTGCTTATAGATAATTGGAATGATAAATGGAATCGATTTGCGCCGCACTGGTTTAGTCTTCTCAACTCATCGAGTCGTCTTTTAACGGTTGTTTGCACTTCGAGTAATTTTGTTTTTAAAGATTCGGTCGAGTTGCCAGTTCCTTTTTTCGATGAAGCCGAAGCGAGGTCTTCGCTGAGGAGAAGGGGAATTGAAGCAAATCACGCAGTCGCGTCGATTATTTCTGAAAGCGGCGGAAATCCTGCTATCATCTCTCTAGCAGCCTCTTTAGCCGAATTGATTTCGCGTTCTGGTGATATAATCAGAGGCGACACTTTTGCATGCCAAGAAAAGGTAGCCTATTCCGACCAATTAATCACAAGCATTCTAGAGAAACTTCGGGAAAGCGAAAAAGAGGCTCTTTATTCTGCTATAAATGCCTCCGGTCTCGATATTTACAAGCTTGGAGAGTTATTCCCGGAGTATCCCGATTTGCAAGAAGGTTTGATATCGACTTTCGGAATTTTCCCTTTTGAGCCGATATTCTATGAGAATTCCCCGATTTACATTCATGAAAATTTCAATAATAAAATCAGCTTTCAGAGGGATTTACAGCATATGCCGGGGAAACAGGGGATCAAGCTTAGGTGCGAGAATCTCGTTTTAACGCCCGACAATGAGGCCTTCGAGGCGCTCGCAACCCATATCGAAACCGACATCGAACCTTATGCGGCTTTATCGAATGCTATCGAGAAAATAATTCATTATTCTCAGACCGGCCAGATTGGTCTTGCGGAGGATATATGGCGTTCAGTGGAGCCTAAAGAACATGAGCGCTCATTAATGGCTATTCATCGAGGTGTCGGCGATTCTCTTCTTGAAAAAATCCTCTCGCCATCAGCGCGGGCGACTTATTATGATAGGATCGAATGCAAATTACCGGAAGAGGAGGGTAGGCGTCGGCTTGGTTATGCCCGTGCTCTTTTCGATAAGGGTAAAATAGACTCGGCCTTGGATGAACTTCATGACACAGTAACGCTACTTTCTTCTGCTATAACCGAGAGTTCGGGATTGGAGCCATCTTTGTGGTTTGTTCGTGGGGAGATATTAGCATTTGCCTCGAAGCTTCTTTTTCCTGCAGGTGGATACAGAGATTCGCTTTCCGCTGCGACAAAAGCTGCCGAATCATTAAAGCGCGCGCGTGATGGGGGCCTCGATTGCGCTGGTCTCGTGTCATTGAAGATTTCCGATGCTTTGATCTCGGCATCGCAGGCCTGTAAGGCATTGAATGAAACGAAAACCGCATTAACTTGGTTAGAAAGAGCGCGAGAAAATATTTCTCACGCTGCAGAAACCAGAAACCTTCAATTACCAGATGTAACCATTCTTTCAGCACGGACTCTAGAGATGAAAGGCCAAATTTTTGTTCAGCGCGAGAGTTACGATTCTGCCGAGGAGTTTTTTGAGGCGTCAATTTCCGAAGTTGAAAACCTTGCTGGAAGATTCGATATTACCAATCCCAGCATTATTCTTTTTATTGCCGGAATATATTCTTCTCTTGCCGATTTGATGTATCGCTCTGGTTCAGAAGAATCGGCATTTGAATTTATAAATAAAGCTATAGCGAATTATGATAAATATGAAGATGCCATTGGAGGGCATGATTGCGACAGTCTTTTTGGCCTTGGCAAGATTATGCTCTTGAAAAGCGGGATACTCTCGACAGATAAATCGAGTGCAGCAATCTCTGCAGCTAGAGAGGCTGAGAGTTTTTTCAAACGCGCATGGATTGCTAATCCCAATAATACTTCGGCATTCGGGAGGATAGATTCTCTTTTAACTATCGCGGAGCTTTTATCGGAAGAGGATCGCCCGGATGATGTTTTGTATGAAGAAATACAGAGGATTCTCGATGAGAAAACCTCTCTAGATGGCATTTCCGTTCCCATTTTAGAACGCAAGATAAGGCTTTTTCGTGCTAAGGGGACATCGCTTTTCCGCAAATACAAATATTCTCAAGGGGCAAGATATTTTTCAGGGGCTATAAATCTTTATGGCGAACTCAATCATTTGGCACCAGACATCCCATTTGCTGGCGAGGTTGCGGAAATGCAGATGGCGCTTTCCGTGGCACTCCGCAAAAGCGGAGAGCCTTCAGAGGCATTTGTTTGTCTTCAGCGAGCTGAAGAGGCCTTCGAGTTTGCCGCCAACCGCCAAACTCAGGAAGGTCTTAAACGAATACTCCATTCCTCTATAGGTATTTATAATGAGCTAGCTTCTATCGGCAAAGATGAAGAGGCTTTTGAGATAGCTCTGTTTATTCTCGAACTCTCATCACGCGTTGGTGGCCCAGAGGTTCTCGAGGTTGGGCACGAGCTTCTAATATATTGGGAATCACAAGAGTTAACCTCCCGCGAAAAAAGACGGCTCGAAGAATCAGCGACAACTCTCCGAGAACTTTGGGGGGAATCCTAACCACAATATTGACCCCTTGGCTTGTCTCAAAATAACTGAGCCTAAAGCTAAAATGCTAATCCTATAATTTATCCGAATACCAAGCACAATTCAAATTAAATGCAGGCTAATGGGGGGCGCCCCCCTGAGAGAAACCAAAAATATTATATCATGCGATATTTGAAATAAGCGGCGCAAGCACCTTCAGAAGAAACCATACACGGGCCAAGAGGCTTTGTCGGGGTGCATTTCAAGCCAAATTGTGGACATTCGGGGGGGATAATTTTTCCGAGAATAACCTCTCCACATCGACATCGTGGATCGGGTTTAATATCGAAATGTGGAATAGTAAATCTGTTTGACGCATTGAATTCAGAGAATTTATCCTTAAATGCTAATCCGCTATCAGGAAGAGAGCCTATCCCTCGCCATTCTGCGTCGGCGGTTCTAAAGACTTTGTTTACTATAGCTTTGGCTTTTGGGTTACCTTCAGCCTTGACCGCCCTCGAATATGAATTTTCCAAATTAGCCGAACCGGAAATAGCCATCTTCGTGAGGCGAAGGATAGTATCGGCCACATCTTCGGGTTCAAATCCAGCAATTACGCAGGGCAAATTATAATCATCTGAAATAAATATATAAGGTTCTTCTCCAATTATTGCTGAAACATGTCCCGGAAGAATAAAACCGTCAATCGCTATATCTGGTTGTTCACACAAGAATTTCAATGCCGGTGTAACTGTCTTCATCATTGGAAGTATCGAGAAGTTGTGGATATTTTGTTCGCGCGCAAGAATAGCTGAAGCAGCGATAGTCGGCGATGTAGTTTCGAAACCTACTCCGAGGAAAACTATTTGGGAATCCTCGTTTTGCTTTGCAATTTCTAAGGCATCGACCGGTGAAAAGACAACTTCCGTGCGTCCACCCTCAGAGTTTATATCCTGAAGACTAACGCCATTAGATGGGACGCGCAACATATCGCCAAATGTTGTTATAATCACATTATTTAGACCTGCGAGATAGAGCGCTCGTGCGATATCTGATTCTGAAGTCACACATACAGGACAACCGGGGCCTGAAATCAACCTGATTTTATTCCCAAGAAGTGAGCGAATCCCCATCCGAGCGATTGCCATAGTGTGTGTTCCGCAAACCTCCATAAAACTGAGCCGCCGCTCCTTTGGAATTGATTCGAGGCATTGTTTCAGAGAGGTATGTATGGTATCCTTGTTCAATTAGACTCCGGCCTTTTTCCCGATAACTCCCACGGAGAGTCCTGTATAAGCAAAAGGTCGAACATACTTGAGCTTGTTACGGATGCCCTTACGAATTTGATAGAGTCCAGGGATTTTTAAAGGTATCAGCGGAAGATGTATGCCTATCTTCCAGAGCGCTTCGCGCGTTGTGCGGTAGAATAAGCTGGGATACATCCATTCAGCGTAAAAATCTACAGGCTTGTAACCATATTTTATAAGTTTCTTCTCAACCTGTATCAAGGAAAACTCTTTCTCCCAACCCGCAAACCATTTTCCCAAAGCTATTAAAATGTGTTTTATTACAGTATATACATGCCACCTCTGGGGAACATCCACTATAACATAACCATCTGTTTTGGTGACACGGGCGTTCTCGGCTATGATTCCCTCTTCCTCTCGAAAATGCTCGATAAGGCCCTGATGAAAAACCAGGTCGAATGTGCTATCAGCGAAAGGAAGGGCAAAGGCATCACCGCCAATTGGTATAGTCTTGTGTTCGAGAGCAGCATTTTGCTTATCGATAAGTTTGAGCGATGCAGAAGAATAATCGAGTGTATAGACCTCTGCTCCCAGTGCGGCGAGATCGAAACTGTCGCGCGCAGAACCTGCGCCGACCTCGAGTATTCTCTTTCCAGATAGATCGTCGCCCCATATCCTTTTAACGGCAACGAGTATTCTACCGGAATTATCGTAAAGTTTTTTTATATCGCGCTTTTTCCACAGTTTATCCCAATGTTCTCTGTCTGATGTTCTTTGCATCATTCGTCTTTCTATTAGAATTTTTTTTATAATTTATTGATAACGCCAATAGTAGCAAGTCCATTTTTTATGAAACTCCGTAAAGTTACATTTTAGAGAGTTTTTTTACAATGGCATTTGTGTGTTCTGGAGTGCTTCCGCAGCACGAACCAATTATATTTGCTCCAACTCGCTCGAGTTCAACCGCTATATCGGCCATTTCTTCTGGTTCGAGATGCCATATAGGTTTGCCATCCACTATCGAGGGTAATCCCGCGCTCGGTTCAGCACAGATAACACCACCCCATTCAGCCCGCATAGCGGCGATTATATCTATCATATCTGATGGAGCACGACCGCAGTTACTACCGATTCCAAAGGGCTTTATTAGCCCGAGTTTAATCGCTGCTTCACGAGAGATAATATCTTTCGATCCTCCGCTATCATTGGCAATTGATACCTGCACTATTATCGGCAGTTTGGTTATTTCTTTCGCTGCTATCAGTGCTATCTTCGCCTCTTCAATATCGGTCATAGTCTCGATTATTATTAGGTCGGCACCACCTTCTTCGAGAGCCTGTGCCTGTTCAGCAAAAACGGAATGTAGCTCTTTCGATTCTAAATCGCGTTTTGAAAGAACCGGACCGATAGAACCCGCGACAAGGCCATCGCCAGCAGATTTAGCAAGACTAATCGCTATTTTGCATAATTCGTAAACTCTATTTTCCAGACCAAATGTAGCGAGATTTACTCGCGATGCACCGAATGTATTTGCTGTTAGAATATCTGCCCCAGCAAGGCGATAATCTCGATGTATTCTCGCGAGAGCTTCCGGCTTCTCGAGCATGAAAGCCTCAGGGGACTGGCCGTTTCCTAAACCATATTCCATAAGCATGGTCGCTATGGCACCATCGGCGATAATAGTTCTTTCAAAGGCTATTGATTGAATTTCCCCCATCATTTATATAGTATAAGCAGCTTATTTAATTCAGTCAAGATTTCAAACATATATCCAGCTGAAAGTGTTCAGGGGGCGCCAAATTTCTTAGCCCCAAGAAAAGTTAGCTTTCCTTGGGGCTGAGAAATCAGCGTAAGGCCGAAGTTAAATATATAGCAAAAAACCTCGATTATCTACCGCCCTTCCGCTCACCTTCGCGCTGACCATCGCGAAGGCCGGTGCCCCCGTGATATTATTTTTCTGATTGCCATACGTTTATGGTTTGGATAAATATAGATTGACTATTTTATTAAATTACACTAATTTATTTAGATATTAGAAAGCAACCTTTAGAAACCACAACTATGGCTACACAAAAAAAACAAGTCGGTGAAATACTCATTGAAAAGGGCATTATCAGCCTCGAACAACTCCAACTCGCTCTTAAAAGACAACAACAAAAGGGCGGTAAACTCGGGAGATTACTAGTTCGTATGGGTTTCGTTTCGGAGGATGATATTAGTCAGGCTATATCTGAACAAATTAATATTCCGCATATTTCCCTTAAGCCAGCAGATATTGATTCAGCTGCAACAAATTATATCCCCGAGGACATAGCCCGGAAATATGGTATTATTCCGGTCAACATAGAGGGTTCTCAGTTGATTGTTGCGATGGACGATCCTCTTAACTCAATCGCACTTGATGTATTGAAATTTACCTCTGGAATGTATGTTGTCCCTGTGCTTGCGGCTAGATCTCGTATAATGGAATCAATCGAGAGTCTTTATACTCGGAAGAAAATGACCGAAGATAGTATCCTTCGCTATGCTGACGACGGCTTGGTTATTCAGGAGGAGAAGGATTTATCTGACCAGAAACTTCGTTATGAGTCTAAGCTCGCAGTGGCGGTCAAGGCTGTCAATATGATCTTGATTGAGGGAATAAAGAGCAATGCAACCGATGTTCATATTGAAATCGATGGCGATTATTTGCGTGTTCGATATCGTATCGACGGATATTTACGCGAAAAATATATATTCCCAGTGGAATATCACAGCGGTATTGTCACACGCATTAAGGTTATGTCTGACCTGGAAATCAGTGAGCGTCTCGCGCCCCAAGAGGGAAGTTGCCGCATTGAATATGATAAGCACGATGTGGATTTACTGCTTTCAACAATCCCTACAGTCCAAGGGGAGAATGTTGCGATAAGCATTTTAGTTCAAGAGGTTGAAAAATACGATTTAGCCAAACTTGGTATGACTAAGGACACTTTAGCTGTTGTTCAAAAACACGCCGAAAAGGCTTCGGGGCTTATTATCGCTACCGGTCCGACCGGAAGCGGTAAAACAACCACAATTTATTCTATCATTCGCTCACTCAATACCATGGGGCGCAAAATAATAACAATCGAGGATCCGGTGCGATACCGCTTTCCTTTGGTTAATCAAATATCTATCAAACCATCTTCGGGTTTGACGTTCAAAACTGCCCTAAGTTCGGTTTTAAGGCATGACCCTGAAATAATATTTATTGAAGAACTCCAGGATTATGACACAACAGAACTTGCTGTGCGTGCAAGCCTTACTGGTAGGCTAATGATGACTACTCTTCATGTAGCCGATGCCGCAAGTGCTCCGTTTCGTCTGATAAAAATGGGTCTCGACCCATTCCTGCTGGCCGATACTATCGATCTTATTATCGCACAAAGATTGGTTAGGAAGCTTTGCCCATTCTGCAAACAAGAAAAGGTTGTTACAATAGGTGGCCGTAATATAAGATCATTCGAAGCCATTGGTTGCCCTCGATGCACAGGAGGTTATAAAGGTCAGACTGGCATTTATGAGATTATCCCGGGTGACGTTCTATCGAATGAGTTATTAAAGAAGGAGATCAACGCCGGAATTATTCGCGAAGCCGCCCGCGAGAAAGGATACAGGACAATGTGGGAAAGTGGCATATATCTTATTGCACAAGGCATCACAAGCCTGGATGAAATACGACGCGCGTTACCTACTGATTTTTCAAGATACATTCTAACCGAGTAGTGTCATTATGTCTGTTAAGATTACCAATCGAAAGGCTTATTCGGATTTCGAGTTTGAAGATAAATACGAGTCTGGAATAGAGCTTTTAGGACCCGAGGTTAAATCTATACGCTCAGGAAGAATTAGCTTGAAAGAGGCCTATGCTCGCATAATTAAAAACGAGGTTTGGATTATCGGGATGCATATAACTCCATATGATCACGTTGGTTATATCGAGATAAATTCGCGCCGAAGACGGAAGTTACTCCTTCATAAATATGAAATCCGCAGAATAACAAAAAAAGTCGAGCAGGCCGGTTATACTCTCGTTCCACTCGAGCTATATTTCGATGAGAAAAACAGGGTAAAGATTCTTCTAGGGCTGGGAAAGGGACGGACAAAATACGACAAGAAGCAACATCTTATCGAAAAGCAAAAAATTCGAGAGATCGAGCGAGCGCTTAAAGAGAGAAACAGATAAAAAAAGGCCGAGTAAAAACTCGGCCTTTTAATTAATTATGTTTTTTTCCGAAGCAAATTATTTTCCTCAGATATCTCATCCAATTGTTTCTCAAGTATCTTCTGTCTATCTGTAGGTTTAGTAATTATATACTTATACATCATTAGCAGAGAGACCATCAGAATCGCACCGGCAATAGTCACATGATAGAATGCCTCGAGATTTAAGGCGCTCGAAAGTATCATCGCTATTGATAAAATTATTATTGCGAGAGCCCAGAAAAACATCTATTCGAATACTTTATCCAAGTTTTCGTAATAAATAGTAACAATGGCTTTTTTGCGGAGTTCCTTCTTTTTTTGCTCATAAACTTCGTTGAATTTGCGCTGAATAAGTTCCCGTTTTATATCTTCTTTGACCTTTTCAAAGGCTGTTTTTCCTTCGGGCGTTTTCTCGATGACTTTTGCAGTAATATAGTTATCGCCATGCTGCTTAATAGGGCCGACGATATCACCGACTTCGGCGTCGTTTAAGACAAGCATCATTTGCATATATGGATCTAAGTTTTCGTCGGAACTGTTTGTCCCATCATTCATTTCACCATTTTCTTCGTTTCTATTTTTATACAGATGCATGTCCTCGATTTGAAATCGAGTGTTTTCGATGTCGTCTTCTTTTATGTTTTTTAACTCCAAAACATCCTCTTTGGCCTTTTCTTCGTTCTCAGACCAGATCTTTATTACCTTAGCCATTGCAGGTTGACGGAATCGCCCCTCCATATCATATTCTGCGCGAATTTCGTCTTCACTGGGTTGAATAGAAGCCTTAATTACTTTTTCCTGATAAAAATTAATCAATAAATTCTCTTCAAAATTGGAAACCATTGCCTGAAACTCTGGATCATTATTCAAGTCAGAAGCCTTTGCTTCTTTGATAATTAGCTTATTATCTATTACTTCATTCAGTATTCTCTCTTTGTCATCATCCATAAGGCCGCCTCGAGAATTACCCTCGTTGGACATCGAATTAAACTCCTTGAATCGATAATACATCTCAGGCTGGTAAGATTCAATATCCTTGATAGTTACACTCTGATCGCCAACTTCCGCTACTATATCAGCCGGTGCATTGCCTTGAGCAAGAATTGTAGCCGAAATAAACGCAATGAAAAGCGCTAAATAGAAATTTCTTTTGTTCATTTTGTCTCCTGTTTTTGTGTTTATCTTTATTAATATGTTATTCAAAACTAAATATCAATTCCATCTTTTATTATAAACGCGCACTTAGATATATGAAAGTTATTTTTTCTGAAATATAGTTTTCTCACAATCGAGATTAAGAACAAACAAAATGACGAAGCATCTAGGGGCGTCGAGATCTTTTTTTATTTGAAAGCTCGCTTTCAAATAAAAAAAGATCAGGCGAGCGGCCAAAACAAAAAAATACTAATATAATATTGGGCTGGCCGCACGCCATTTTGCTCTGTAGGAGCAAAATCCGACGCCCCGAAAATCAGGTTAAAGCGGAATCGAGCTAATAAATAACTCTTCGGCTTTTAAGTAATCTATTTAGGCCGGATTCATCGATGGTTTCAACACCAAGCTGACGGGCACGGTCTAATTTGCTTCCGGGGGAATCTCCATAAACCACAAAATCGGTTTTAGAGGACACGGAAACGGTTACTTTAGCCCCTGCCCTTTCGAGTGTAGCTTTTATTTTATCCCGTGAAAGCGACAAGGTGCCAGTAATTACAAAATTAAGACTATCTAGCGGTTTAGCGCCAAGGGTTGTTTCAGTAAAAAATGGTTCTACACCCACATCATTCAGCTTATCGAGTAGATTTAGATTTTGTGGATTGGTAAAAAAGTCTTTAATGGAATTTGCGATTTCCGGGCCGATACCTTCTATAGAAGTTAAATCTTCGAAATCCACATTTTTTAGTAAATCCATTGACTTAAATCTATCGGCGAGGATTTTTGCGATAGACTCGCCGACATGGCGTACACCCAAGGCATATATGAACTTCCAAAGAGGTCTTTCTTTTGAATGTTCGATTGCCTTAATAAGATTTCGAGCGCTTTTTTCTCCGAAACGATCTAATAATAAAATTTGTTCTGCTTGTATTTTATAAAGATCAGCAACATCGAAGATAAGGCTTTTATTTAAGAATTGCTCAATCTGTTTCGGCCCCAAGCCATCGATATCCATAGCTAATCGGCTAGCCCAATGTTCGATAGATTCTGCGACTACAGCAGGACAGCTAACATTTGGACACCGTCGGAAAACATCGCCCGGTTCTTTAACTAGCCTTGCTCCGCACACTGGGCAATCCTCAGGGGGTATGATATCAATCTCTTCACCAGTGCGAAGTTCCTCCAAGGGTCGGACAACTTCGGGAATAACATCCCCAGCTCTTCGAACAACCACAGTATCGCCAATTTTTAAAGCAAGCCTTTCGATTTGCTCTTCATTGTGCAGGCTAGCGCGTTTAACCGTTGCGCCGGCAAGTTCGACTGGTTCTAATAATGCTACTGGTATGATAGCGGCTGTGCGTCCAACATTCCAAAAAACCTCTTTAAGTCGTGTTACCTTCTCGTAAGCAGGAAATTTCCAGGCTACAGCCCACCGAGGACTTCTAGAAATCTCACCAAGTAACCTTTGATAGTCTATGTTATTCACTTTGATGACTACACCGTCAATTTCAAAATCTAGGTTTTCGCGCTCTCTTGATATATCTTCAAAATACGCAGCGACTTCTCCATAACCTTCACAGGTTTGCGGTTTAAAAATTGGCTTCATTCCAAGTCGAGTGATAAATTTAAGTTCCTCGGTATGGTTTTTAGGTGGAGTTTCTCCCTCGAGTTCCAACGCGCCTAGACCATAAAACATGGCATCTAGCGGACGCTGAGCCGTAATCTTTGAATTAAGCTGCCTAAGGCTTCCAGCAGCGGCGTTGCGCGGATTGGCAAATGGTTCCTCTCCGCGCAAACATCTTTCCTTATTCATATTATCGAATCGCGCTTTTGGAAAAATAACCTCACCGCGAACCTCGACTCTAGGATGGCTTTCTGAAAGTTTTAGTGGAATCGTGCGTATCGTTCGGGCGTTAAGTGTTACATCTTCCCCAACGATACCATCTCCTCGAGTAGCTGCAAGCCTTAAAATCCCATCGAGATACACAATCTCGATAGCAAGACCGTCGAGTTTCGGTTCGCAAATATATTTAATTTTCTTATCTCGCGAAACCTTTAAAGCATCGCAAACCCTGTTGTGAAAATCCATGAACTCGTTTTGCGACATTGCTTTACTTAAACTGAGCATTGGAGAGCTATGACGAACTTGGGCGAATTCCTTAGACACCTCGGCGCCAACGCGCTTGGTTGGAGAATCGAGTGTTATTAATTCGGGGTGTTCCTTTTCAAGCGCAGCAAGCCGATCAAAAAGTGAGTCATACTCCGCATCGCTTATCTCCGACCTGTCTAAAATATAGTAATTATGGTTGTGTCGGCGAATCTCTTCCCGCAAAAGTTCAATCTCTCGAGCTATTCGTTGCTTATCTTTCATAACACTATAATAATTTATACGAGCTAAGCAGTCAAGAAGGTAATGATCTGAAAATTCAGCCGCCGGGCCGGTCGGCACCAAATTTCTAAAAATGTATTCTAACGGTTGTCGCACTGCAAATATAAAAGTGATTTCTCGGCGCAAAGTGAAAATACCGAAAAAATAATCATGCGGTATAATCTATGCC
Organism: bacterium; assembly: GCA_023145965.1. Lineage (NCBI taxonomy): Bacteria > bacterium. The sequence goes on from JAGLDC010000109.1 coordinate 39,927, forward strand.
GCCCGGCCCGGCGGCAAGCATATTTTTGAAGCAATGTTCTTTAAACAATTAGGTCTATTTATTGAGTTTGTATAATACCGATTTCAATCTATTATGATTGAATAATTGCAATGCAGAAAAAATGTTAAAAAATTCTACTTGCAATGAACCTACTTGCGATATATTATTACCGTTTAATGTCAATATCCATCGTTTTGAGGTTGGAGGTTTAGTAATATGGCTCAATCGGCAGTTCTGAGATTCCTAAGAAAGAGAATGAAAGTGATATTCTGGTTTACTGCTATCGTTTTCATTGGGCTTGTTATTTTTGGATGGGGCGCAGATATCACAGGAAGGTCTCGCAGAGACCTCGATGCTAACATCGCGGGGAAAGTGGAAGATTATGAAATTACATACCCGATGTATCGTAACGCCATTCAATCCGAATATGAACAAGCATACCGCGAAGAAAGACCAATCACCGAAGCTGAATCGGAAATAATCGCCGATAGGACATGGTACACATTGGTTAATAGGTATATTGCTGAAAAGCAGTTCAAGGCTAAGGGCTTTGGAGAACTCACTCCGTCCGAGATTTTTGAATCGCTTAGAAGAAATCCTCCCGAAGCCGTTAAAAGGCTCCCTTCTTTTCAACAGGATGGGGTTTTTAGCAAGGAGCTTTTTCAACAGTATTTGGGAAATCCTCAAGTCGATTGGCTTCCGGTGGAAATGCTTGTTCGCAATAAATTACCATATGACAAACTTCGCCAAATAATCAGCGCAACCTCGTTTGTCAGCAATGGTGAAGCTATATCCGAATTCGAGTATAAAAACACTCAAGCTGATGTCAGTTTCATCTCTATGGATCCATTCTCAATCGAAGATGTATCCATTGACACAAGTTCTGCATCGCTGGAAGCTTATTATACCAAGAATAAGGAAAAATATCGCAGGCAAGAAACGGCTATAGTAAATTATGCCAAACTACCCGTTTACCCCTCTCCTAGCGATACAATGGAAGCTAACGCTTTTGCAGAAAGCCTACTTGTTCGAATTCAGGATGGCGAAGATTTCGCATATGTTGCGGAATACTTTTCCGATGATCCCGGAAGCAAAGAAAATGGTGGCTATTTAGGATGGATTACTCGAGGCCAGATGATACCCGAATTCGAAGAAGCGGTTTTTTCCGCCGATTCAGGCGAATTAGTTGGTCCGGTTCTCACACAATTCGGCTATCATTTGATCCGTGTCGAAAACAAAGAAGGCGAAGAGGATTCTCTCAGAGTCGACGTGTCTCACATCCTGCTTACAATCGAACCTTCCCTAGATACTGAAGACTCTGTCACTACGCTCGCAAGAAATATTGTGATTGCAGTTGGAGATAGTGACAATTTTGCTGAATACGCCGAGGCTCATGGAGTCGATTCCATGGGCATATCAATACCGACTATAGAAAATGGTCCTGTGCCGGGTATAGGCTATTTAGAACGAGCAAAGACTATGTTGTTCAAGAGCAAAGAGGGTAGCATTGAGAGCTTTGCTGTTCGTTTCAACGAGAGACCAACTGTTGAAGGCTTGACAGTTCTTCAACTGGTTAAAAGATATTCCGCCGGTATTCCAACATTTGCTGAAATTCACGACGAAATCGCAGCCGATATAGTTAAAGAAACTCGTGAACAAGCCGCTCTCGAATTACTTGAAATGGCCAAGGGTTTGATAGATGCTGGCAAAGATATGCCAACCGCCTCCAAAGAAGTCGGAGCTATCTATAATACCACCGGTCTTTTTAGCATGAATATGTGGGTGGAGAGTGTCGGTAACGACCCGATTTTTAAGGGACGAGTGTTTGGTCTAGGTCAACAAGGCCGTATCAGCAAAACCTTCCTTGGCCAGGACGGAAAGGCCTATATCGTTAAAATCGAACAATTCATACCGGCCAATCCACAAGATTTTGCAAATCTTGCTGTATCAATTAAAAATGAACTTCTCTGGGGATACAGACAGGATATTTATGATCGCTGGTTCACAGATCAAAGAGATAAAGCGGAAATTGTCGATAATAGGTTCGCGGAAGAATTCGCTATGCCTTCCGAGGAAACAGAATAATCAAACATAACTCTTTATCACAGAATTATAAGGCCAGCTTAAAGCTGGCCTTTTTTTGTGTTAATTCCCAAAGTATAATCGATGCCGCCACAGATACATTAAAACTATCGAAATCCGAGCTCTGCGGAATAGAAACAACTATATCGGAATAGGTTCTTACCTTCTTTCGCAGTCCATCTTCCGATCCCATAACAACAAGAAGCTTATTGGAAGGAAGAAAGGAAGCTATCGAAGCCGAATCTTCAGATGGCATATCCGCACAAATGATTTGAAAGCTGCGCTCTCTAAAAAGATTCAATGTATGCATTAGGGATTCAACCCTCGCTATAGCGATATGCTCGGTGCCTCCAGCACTTGCCTTACAAACAACCGGCGTAATATCCGAGGAATTCTTCCTTGGAATAATTATGCCATCTACACCAAAAAGCACAGAGCTGCGAATAATCGCGCCTAAATTTCTAGGATCGGTAATTCCATCCAAAGCGAGAATGATACCACTGGAAAGATAGAACAAGGAATCTATACCGACAAATGAATATTTGTCGGCACTAGCAACTATGCCTTGATGGTCGGTTCTTCCAGAAATATCATTTATTTCTGCCTTTGATACTATCGATAGAGAGGTTCTATCTATCGATAGATAATTGCGAATTTTTTTATAGGTGGCTTTTGTAGCCCAAACACGATGGATACGCCTGAAATTGGCAACCTCGATCACAGCGTTTTTTCCATAAATAAGCTCGGTTTCATTCATACTATCTCCAATAATATGAGCAAGTTAATCTGAATTCAGACAAAGCGTCCTTATCTATTTTATCATATACTGCAAGTCGGTATTCTGCAAGCCATATTATAGGGCCGGAGTTGAAATTACTTCTTAACCTCAATGCCCAATAACCACTGTTATCGGAATTTATATCTGTTTTAGTGCGTTTCAAAAGGAACCTTATTTCGAACGGTTCAAAACCATTTGAGAATATCTCGACATTTGTGGATATACCATCGTTAGTCTTCTCGTTCAAGTTTGAACGGCGAAATCTGAAATATCCCGAGGCATTTAAACCAGGAACAAGTGGCCAATACCCAAAAAACCTCACTGTTTTCTGAAGTCTCTCCCCTGTCGAAAGCGTCCTCTTTTCCCAAGCCAATTCACCTCTTAACCTTTTACCATTATCAGAGCGAAACTGGAGGGCTGCCTTACTCGCAACACCCCAATCTTCAGTCATAACAGTGCGCCATGCGCTTTGATCAAAATCAAGCGAAATTTTATTCTCTATCTTAGCAGTGAGCTTAAGTTTCGCTCCCTCCTCCCCCGCTTGCTTGGAATCCATAATTACATCGGATTCGCCCAATTCGATATTTGTTTTGCGGTAATCGGATTCGCCATTACCGTGTAGTGGATAGAACTCATCGGAATATTTCCAAGCAGCCACGAGCGAACGAACATTCTCGAATTTCGTAACAACGCTGATATCGGCGCCTATGTTACCCGACTCCGAAAAGCCAATTTCATAATCTAAACTGGTTACATCGAAAACAGAATTCCCGAAAACGGAAGCACAGCCTTGTGTAAATACAGGCGCTGTTTCCAAAGTATTTTGCACTCTTCCAAAAGAATAAATAGCACCGATTTTATGTAATTTCGTCGGCGAAAGACATAGCTTCGAGCCTAAAGCATCTACAATAACCGAATTATAAACCACTCGACTTAAGACAAAACCGGTCTCAATATTCCCGAATAAACCTTCATATCGCAGGCCATTAAATAGATTATCCACCGGTGTTGATAGAGAACTCCAGTTTGTATTGTCGCGCCGAGCACCCGGAACATGAAATGCCTTACCCAAAATAAGCCCATTACCAAAACCCTTGCTGAAGCTCCCAAGTGTTAAAGCACTATTCTTGTATTTTACATCTAAGGTTCGTCTTCTGAAACTGAAACTCTCTTCATCGATAAAACGACACTCCGCTTTAATAATCTCTGTTCCGATGTCGATTGTTCCATTTGTAGTCGGTATGTCATTCTCGATAAGCTTCCCATGAGTGTAAATCTTGGCGTTCCCATGGACAGATCGCTTTTCCTCTTCCTCGAAATATATAAAAGCCTCTATTCGCTCAAAATCAAAGGGAAACCAACGAATAAAAACATCCCGATTTGCATAATATCCAGCATTGCCGCGTGCCTCCTCAATAGCCTTTACCCATCGTTCATCAACCCCCGGAACAACTAAAAGCGGCGTGAGGTCACTACATACAAGGTTAACTTTGTCTCGCATAAGCTCAAGTAACTCATAATATTGTGTGTAGCTTATTTCCTCACGCGAAAGCGCTTCCAAAATATCATCCTCGGAGGTTAAATAATCCCCCGGATCGAAAGCGAAAACCGAAAATATAATAAGTAAAAAAACGCTTTTCTTCATATCCGATTGTGTAGCAAACTGAGAATCACAAATCAAGATTATCAGTTATAGACTTGAAAAAAAGGGTATTTAATCGTCTTAAATTGGGGATATGAAGTGTCAGAAATTGGGGATATGGCTGCTTATGTCATGATATAATGATTTTTACACCTTAAGATATCTGAAAAATATCCAGTTTTATAAAATAAAATATATTCCAATCATCGGGGCGTCGGGCGTTGCGCATTCAGCCGCAACGCAGATGGCCGGTCGGCCAATAATGTCAGTCCGGAAACTATATTCCTCTCCGACCGGACAGCAATTTCGATGAACGAGAAAAGCTCGCTTTTCGAGAAGCCAGAAATCCCGACGTCACAGCAGCGGAGCAGCAATATGAGAGTTAATG